>JBJHAU010000182.1:0-4724 GCA_050480665.1 Alphaproteobacteria bacterium
GGGCGCTGGATCACCCTGTTCATGATCGGCTCCAGCATCGCCGCCGCCGCATGGGGCGCGGGCGCGCTTCTGGTCTGGGAAAGCCCCGATGTGGCGCATCCCGTGTTCGTCGCCTTCGTGATCGCCGGAACCTGTGCGGTGGCGGTGGCCCTGTCCCATGCCCATCTGCCGACGACCTATCTGTTCCTTGCCCTTGCGGCGAGCCCCCTCGCGATCAAGTTCATGGCCGATGGCACCTTCATGTCGCTGGCCATGGGAATCATGACGATTCTTTTTGCCTTGCTGCTGGCAAGCCAGGCGCGGGCGGCCAACACCATGCTGATCCAGGCGATCACCCTGCGGGAGGACAATCGAGCCCTTGCCGCCCGGCTTGCCGAATCCCATGCCACCCTGGAGCGCAGGGTGCACGAGCGCACCGCGGATCTGGATCGGGCGAATGTTTCCCTGCATCAGGAGATCGCCGCCCATCGCGAGACCGAATCGCGGCTTCGTCAGGCACACAAGATGGAGGCGGTGGGCCAGTTGACCGGCGGGATCGCTCACGACTTCAACAATCTTCTTGCAGTGGTGCAGGGCAATGTGGAGCTGATCCGCGATCTTCCCGAAGCCCGGTCCATGCAGGCGGAAATCGCCGCCATCCTGCGCGCCGCCGATCGCGGCGCCCGGTTGACCGCGCGGTTGCTTGCCTTTTCAAGACGACAGGCCCTGTTTCCGGAGGCCGTGGATCTCAACGATCTGATCGGTTCGATGCTGGTGATCCTGGAACGAACCCTGGGCGGGCAGATCGCCGTGCGCTTTGCCCCGGTGCAGGACCTGCCCTTGGTCAGGATCGATCGCAACCAGATGGAGAACGCGCTTCTGAACCTTGCCATCAATGCGCGGGATGCGATGCCGGGGGGAGGGGTTCTTACACTGAAGGCGTACCGCGACCGATTCGAGGGGGCCGGTCTTTCCGCTGATGACGGGGAAGAACCATCCCTGGCCGGTCCATGTGTCCGGCTGGAGGTGTCCGATACCGGTTCGGGCATCGCCCCCGAACATCTTGACAAGGTCTGGGATCCGTTCTTCACCACCAAGGATGTGGGGGCCGGGACCGGTCTGGGTTTGAGCATGGTCTATGGCTTCATCCGCCAGTCCGGCGGCCTTGCATCGATCGAGAGCGCCCTTGGCCGGGGAACCTGTATTCGTCTGTTCCTGCCGCTGGCCGCCGCCGCTTCCGATGTTCCCTCTGTCGACCCCAGTCCCAGCCCGCGCCCTGCGCCGCTGAAGACCGAACCGGGCGCGGCGAGGCCGGTTCTGGTGATCGAGGACGATCCCGAAATCCGCATCATGGCCGCGCGGCTGCTGGAAGGGATGGGCTTTCGGGTCTTTCTTGCGGGCGATGGCGAGACGGCACGACACTGTATCGAGGCGCATGGGCTGCCGTCTGCCGTGGTCAGCGATATTTCCCTGGGCTCGGGGCCATCCGGCCCTGACCTTGTCGAGGCCCTGGCGGCGGAATTCGGCCCGTTGCGGGTGGTCTTCATCTCTGGCCATGCCACCGAAACCCTGCGCACCAGAGCCCAGGCCGTGGCGTTGGGGCATCCTTCGCCCCCGGGGGGGTGGCCGGTTCTGGCCAAGCCGTTCACCCGTGACGCTCTCGAGGCCGCCCTTCACCGGGTTCTGTCGCCCGCGCCCGGCTAGGCTTTCAGCGGTACGGGTTCCTGTGCTGGCCTAAATCCCCTAACATGGGCTTCACGGTTGAGACTGCGGGGGCGTTCCCGCCACGAAGAGGACAGGTGTTCATGGCCGCCCCTGATGGTGAGCCCGTATCGTTACGCGTTCAGGCCGGTGTCTATGGCCTCGGTTCCTTTGCGACAACGGCCCATTTCATGGCGGTCACCATCGTGCCGCTGTGGGTTCTTCAGCTCGAACTGTCGCCGCTCTGGCTCGGGATTGTTCTCGGGGCAAGACCGGTGCTGCCCCTGTTTCTCTCGATCCCCACCGGGGCGCTGATGGATCGCATCGGCGCCCGCCGGGTGATGCTGGTGTTCGGGGCGCTCTGTCTTGTCACCCCGCTCCTCTATCCGCTGATGCCCTGGGTCTGGGCCGTGATCATGCTCCAGATGCTCTGGGGCCTTGCCGATTCCATGGGGTGGCTCGGCGCGCAGACCCTTGTCGGCCAGCGGATGCGCGGGCGGACGTTGTATGCGGGGCGTCTGTCCTTCGCCAGCCGTGCGGGGAACATCATCGGGCCGCCTCTGGTAGGGGCCGCCTGGGACCTGGCCGGCCCCTGGGGCGCCTTCGGCCTGTGTGGTGTCTGGGGTCTCGGGGTTCTGATCTCGGCCTGGATTCTTCCCGCCGACGAGGATGGCAGGCAGGCCGCCCAGCCGATGCGCGAAAGGCGCGGGATGTCCTGGCGCATCCTGCTGCCGTCGCTATCCGATTATACCGCCTCGTTCCGGCTTCTGGCCGTACCGACCATCGCCATCACCGTCGCCATCAGCATGATGGTGCATGTGGGCAACAACATTCAGGGCACCTTCTACATCGTCTGGCTGAACCTGTCGGGGATTTCGGGAACCCTGATCGGCGCCCTGATCTCGATTGCCTCGATCGCCGCCAGCATCGGCTCGCTTCTGGCCGCGCCGCTTTCGCGGGCGATCCGCTCCTACTGGCTGCTGTGGGGTTCGGTCCTGCTGGCCCTGATCCTGATCGCCATCACCCCCGTTCTCGGCGTGTTCCTGATCTTTGCGGTGGTGCTGGCGCTCAGGGGTCTGGTGAACGGAATCCATCAGCCTCTGGTGATCACGCTGATGCTCAAGACCGTCGGCCCCGAAGCCAAGGGCAAGGCCATGGGGCTTCGGGCCACGGCCAACCGCGTGACCTCGATCGGTGCGCCGGTGCTGATGGGTGCCATGGCGGAGTTTGTCGGAATCGAGCTCAGCTTCTACATCATCGGCCTGCTGGCTTCTGCTGCCATGATCTGGATCGCCCTGATCATGCGCCGCCATCCGGAAATCCATACCAATGCGGAGGAAGCCAGGGGCTAGGCGTCTTTCGGCCGGGAGGTGACGCCGCGGCAAACAAGACCACGGCCAAGACCACGGCGGCGATGGGCAGGAGGCTAGATATCTTTCGGCCGGGAGGTGACGCCGTGGGGCTGGGGCCTTCCGTTCTCATCCACATGGACAAAGACGATCCGATCCACATCGGTGATCATCTCTGCGGTCTGCTTGTTGCGGATCGTGCAGTGCACGGTGATCGAACTGCGCCCGATCTCGAGCGTTTCGCAGCCGATCTCGATGATGTCCCCGGTCCGGGCCGAGGCGAGGAAATCGACGCTCGACATCAGCTTGGTGACCAGCGATGTCCGCCCGAGCTGGCACGAGGCGAAAATGAAGGCTTCCTCATCGATCCATTCCAGAACGCGACCCCCGAACAGCGTGCCATGGGGGTTCAGGTCGCGCGGGGTGACCATCTTGCGTGTTCGGAACTGCATCATGGGGTCTCCTCGATGGATGGCGGTGTTTCCGGCTGCCCCGGACCCGGGGGTTCGGGCCAGCGGGGGCCCAGGGCCTCACGATACAGGGCGAGGGTGGCGGTTGTCACCGCGTTCACGCTGAAATGGGCTTCGGCATGGCGCCTTGCCGCCGCACCGAGCCGAAGCCGCAGGGGCGCATCGTCGAGAAGCCGCGCCATGGCCGCCGCCAGGGCCTCGGGATCGCGCGGGGGAACCAGAAGGCCGGTTTCCTCGTGACGGACGATGTCGTTAAGCCCGGGCCGGTCGGCGGCGATCAGGGCCCTTCCGGCGGCGGCGGCCTCGATCAGCGACAAGGGCACGCCTTCGCCATAATAGGAAGGAAGAACGCCGACATGGCTTTCCCGCCACAGGGCGGGAATGTCGGAAACCGGACCCAGCACCTCGATGTCGCCGCCGGCCGCCCAGGCGTTCAGGGTATCCTCGGAAAGCGACGAGGGATTCTCGGGATCGGGGCCGCCGGCCAGGCTGGTCCGCAGGATGCACCCGCGGCGCTTCAGAAGGGCGGTGGCGGCGACCAGGTCATGGATCCCCTTTTCCCGGATCATCCTGGCCACCAGGGTGAAGCGGACGGGGCCGGACGGCTCCGGTGCGGGGCGGAACCGCCCGGGATCGACACCGGAGCCGCGGATCAGGTGCAAATGTTCGGGAGCGACCAGCTTCCGTGCTCTCAGCGCTGCGCCGTCATCGGCGTTCTGCACGATCACGCGGCAGTTCGGTCCATCCAGCAGCCGCGAAAGCCCGAACCAGACAAGCGGGCGAAGCAGCCGGGCGCGCAGCCGTTCTGCGCTGAACACGAATCCCAGACCGGCAATGGCGTTGACAACAAGAGGAACCCCGGCCATGCGCGCGGCAAGGGAGCCCAGCAGGGCAGGCTTCAGGGCCACATGATGCACCGCATCGGGGCGGAAGCGGCGATACAGCCGAACCAGGCTGATCACCGCCGCCAGGGCGGCAAGAGGGTTGATGCTCCGCCGCGACAGGGAAAGGGGAAACAGCGTGAAACCCTCGTCCAGGATCCGCTGGCCTTCGCTGCCCACCCGGCAGGCAACAGCGACATGAAATCCGGCATCACGCAGGGCGCGGGCGATCGGCAGGCGATGCGAGCAGAAATACCAGTCCTCGGTGACGAGGAACAGCAATCGCGGGGGGGAAGGGCGCGAAAAGGGCGGGGAGGAAGGGGGTGTGTCTGGTTCCATGCGGC
>JBJHAU010000183.1:0-4719 GCA_050480665.1 Alphaproteobacteria bacterium
AGGGTGTGGTGGTGGAAGAAGGCGCCGTGCTGTCCATGGGTGTTTTCCTTGGCGCCTCGACCAAGATCGTCAACCGCGCCACCGGAGAGATTCTGGTCGGCCGGGTGCCCGCCTATTCGGTGGTGGTCCCCGGTACGCTGCCCGGCAAGCCGCTGCCGGATGGCTCTCCGGGGCCGTCCCTGTACTGCGCGGTGATCGTGAAACAGGTCGATGAACGAACCCGCTCCAAGACTTCCGTGAACGAGTTGCTGAGGGATTGACCATGAGTCCGGATGCGTTGCAAGCCCCGCTGGATCTGGCGCAGCGCCTGATCCGCTGCCCTTCGGTCACTCCCCGCGATGAAGGTGCGCTGGATATCCTTCAGGAGGCCCTTGAAACGCTGGGTTTCCAATGCACGCGCCTGCCCTTTTCCGAGGACGGAGCCGAGGATGTGGACAACCTTTATGCCCGCCTGGGCACGGCGGAACCCCATTTCTGCTACGGGGGGCATACCGATGTGGTGCCGGTGGGCGACCGGGAGGGCTGGACCGTCGATCCCTTCGGCGCCGAGGTGATCGACGGTGTGCTCTATGGCCGGGGCGCTTCCGACATGAAGGCGGGTATCGCCGCCTTCGTGGCGGCAACCGCACGGTTTCTCGCCAGACGGGGGCCCGATTTCGGCGGCTCCCTCAGCCTTCTGATCACCGGCGACGAGGAGGGCGTGGGCATCAACGGCACCCGCAAGCTGGTCCGCTGGCTGGAGGAACGCGGCGAAACCCTGAACCATTGCCTGGTGGGCGAACCAACGAATCCCGATGCCCTTGGCGACATGGTGAAGGTGGGCCGGCGGGGCAATCTGATCGGATACCTGACCGTCTTCGGAACCCAGGGCCATACCGCCTATCCCCATCTGGCCGACAACCCGATCCACCGGCTTCTGGACATGCTGAACCGGATCCGCGAAACTCCGCTCGACGAGGGGACCGAGCATTTCCAGCCTTCCACCTTCGTCGTGTCGACCATCGATGTCGGCAATCCCGGCACCAACATCATTCCGGCCAAGGCCAGCGCCACCTTCAATATCCGCTTCAACGACAATCATACCCAGGCAAGCCTGGGCACGTGGCTGCGCGGCATTTTCGATTCGGTCGGTGGCGAATACAGCTTCCGCCAGCAGGACAACGGTGAAGCCTTCATCTGCCCCCCGGAACGGCTGGCCCATCTGATTGCCGACGCCTCGGAAAAGATCACCGGAAAAAGGCCCGAATTTTCCACCACCGGCGGCACCTCGGATGCACGCTACATTCACAGGCTCTGCACCTGCGCCGAGTTCGGCCTTGTCGGCAAGAGCATGCACAAGACCGACGAACATCAGGCCGTCGCCGATATCGAGACCCTGGCCGCGATCTATGCCGAGGTTCTCGACGGCTATTTCCCGAAACCCTAGACGATGCCCAGAGACAGCACCCGGTTGCGGCAGAACGGGGCATGGCGATGATGTTCATGCAGGATGCGTTGCGCCATCTCTATGGAGCCCTGCGGCTGGCCCGCTTCGACCGGCGCGGACTTGACCATATCGACGGCTCCGCCGAAGGCGCCATCCGTTCCTTCCGGGCTGCCCTTTTCGTTCTTCCCGGCTATGCGGTGCTGGCTGCCTTCGATCTGGCCGGCCCCCTGGCGGAGACCTCCACCGGGCGATTCATCCTGGTCTTCTCCATCGCCTATGCTTTGGAATGGACAGCCTTCCCCCTGGTGATGGCCTGGATTGCCCCGCTGATCGGTGCAGACGCCCGCTATACCCGCTACGTCGCCGCCCTGAACTGGGCCCGGGTTATCCAGATGGCCGTGTTCCTGCCGGCGCTGCTTCTGGTTTTCCTCGCTCCCGATTCCGGCCTGGCCGTGCTGGTGCTGTTCGTGGTGGTAGCGCTGATCGCCTATCACTGGTTTGTCGCCCGCGAGGCACTGGAAATCCGGGGCGGTCAGGCGGCGGGCATCGTCGCCCTGAACATGGGGCTGTCCGGAGCGATCAGCCTATGGGCCCATGCCATCGCCGCAGGCGGGGCGGCTTCGTAGTGGCGTGCGCGGCAGGGCGCCATGCGGCCCGTTCACCTTCGCGACATCGCCTTCATCACCTTCACGACATCGCCTTCAATAGCCATCGCCTTCAATAGCCATCGCCTTCAATAACCGACGGCAGTCAGGTACAGCCCGTCGGGCGGGGCGGTAGCCCCTGCCTTTGCCCGATCCCGTGCGGCGAGAATGCTGGCCATGTCCTCGGCATCAAGACGCCCTTCCCCGGCCCTGACGAGGGTTCCGGCAATGATCCGCACCTGATTGTGCAGGAAAGAGCGTGCGGAAAGCCTGAGGCGGATTTCCTCGCCCTCGCGGGAGACCACAAGGCTGTCCATGGTCTTGACCGGGCTCTCGGCCTGACAGGCGGCGGCCCGGAAACTGGTGAAATCATGCCGGCCGACCAGAACCGCCCCGGCCCTTGCCATGGCCTCAGCATCGAGCGGCGCCGGCACCCACCAGGCATGGCCGCGTTCGATGGCGAGCGGCGCCCGACGGTTGATGATCCGGTAGAGATACCGTCTTTCCCGGGCCGAAAACCGGGCATGAAAGCCATCCTCCGCCGGTTCCGCCGCGAGGACCGATACCGGCAGGGGACGCAAATGGGCATTCAGCGCATCGCGCACGGTTTCGGCCGACCAGTCCCGCGCAAGATCGAGATGCGCCACCTGCCCCAGCGCATGAACCCCGGCATCGGTACGGCCCGCGCCATGCACCCCTGCCCTTTCGCCGCTGAAGGCGAGGACGGCCTCTTCAAGGGCCTCCTGAACCGACAGCCCGTTCTCCTGACGCTGCCAGCCGACGAAGGGGGCGCCATCATATTCCACGGTCAGTTTCCAGCGGCTCATGAGGAACAGGCCCGCGGGGATGGTGTGTCGGGAACGGGCAGGCGCGTGCCGGCCGCAAGCGGAAAGCCGCGCAGGAATTCGGCCGCATTCTGGGCCTTGCGCCCCTCGCGCTGAAGCCGGAGAATCCTGAGACTGCCCTCGCCGCAGGCAATGGTCAGGCGATCATCGGCGACGGTGCCGGGCGCAAGGGAGGTGGGCACCATGACCCGCCCCTCCAGCACCTTGATCCTTGTGCCTTCCCAGTCGAACCAGGCCCCGGGCCAGGGGGTGAAGGCCCGGATGCGGCGTTCAAGGGCGCGGGCGCTGTCGCGCCAGTCCAGCCGCCCTTCCTCCCGCGTCAGCTTGGCCGCGTAGATCACCCCTTCTTCGGGCTGGGGTGTCGCCTGAAGCAGCCCGGCCTCGATCCCGTTCAGGACATAGACGATCATCCTTGCCCCCAGAACGGCCAGCCGATCATGCAGCTCCGCGCAGGTGGTCGCCGGACCGATGGTGATCGGCTCGCTGGCCAGGATCGGTCCGGTGTCGAGCCCGGCATCCATCTGCATGATGGTGATTCCTGTCTCCTTGTCGCCGGCAAGAATGGCGCGCTGGATCGGCGCCGCGCCGCGCCAGCGGGGCAGAAGGGAGGCATGAATGTTCAGACAGCCATGCTTAGGGGCGGACAGCACCTCCGGCGGAAGGATCAACCCGTAGGCGGCCACCACCGCCACATCGGCCTGAAGAGCGGCAAAGGCCGCCTGCTGCGC
Source organism: Alphaproteobacteria bacterium (assembly GCA_050480665.1). GTDB lineage: Bacteria > Pseudomonadota > Alphaproteobacteria > SMXQ01 > SMXQ01 > JBJHAU01. The sequence continues at coordinate 3,644 of JBJHAU010000183.1, forward strand.
CGGATCGCGCAGGCTTTCGGGGCAGAAGACCGGAAGGTCGCGAGACTCGGCCAGAAGCTGCACGGCCGAAGGGCGCGGTGCCTGCCCACGCCCCGCCGGGCGCGGTGGCTGGGTATAGACGGCCACCACCTGATGCGGGGTGCCAAGCAGGGCGGCCAGGGCCCGGGCGGCGAATTCGGGCGTCCCCATGAAGACGATACGCATCGGGCATTCCTCGGGACTTGCCCCCGGCCGGACGCCGGAACAGCGGGACGGCAGGGATGGCAGGGATGGCGCGGCGGAAGGCCCCCGCTCCGGCCGCCGGAAGACAATCAGGCCGGGGTGGCGAGCGCCTCACGCCGGGTCTTGCGCAGCTTGCGCAGGATGATGTTGCGTTTCAGCATGCTGATATGGTCGATGAAGAGAAGGCCGTCGAGATGATCGATCTCGTGCTGAAGGCAGGTGGCGAGAAGGCCGGAAACCTCTTCCTCGCGAAGGGTGTTCTCGCGATCCAGGTATCGCAGGCGGATCCGGGCCGGGCGTTCCACCTCGGCATAATGATCCGGTACCGAAAGGCAGCCTTCCTCGTAACTGGCCAGCTCCTCGGACGCCCAGAGAATCTCGGGATTGGCATAGACACGGGGATCGGGCGGGGAATCCTTTTCCGCCACATCGAGCACCACGACCCGCTTGTCCACGCCCAGCTGAGGCGCGGCAAGGCCGATTCCCGGGGCGGCATACATGGTTTCGAGCATGTCATCCATGAGCCGGCGCACCGTGTCGTCGACGGCGGCGACAGGCCTTGCCTTCATCTTCAGGCGGGGATCGGGGGCGGTCAGAATGGGCAGAACGGCCATGGCCTGGTGCATATGGGAATGACAGGAAGGGTGCAGGGATTAGGTAAGGCGGCAGGCGCCTTCCGTCAAGCCGCGCGGGCTTGGCCTTTTCGCCTGCCCCTGTGCTAACCTCGACCCATGGATGGCCTTTCGATCCCCGTTCTGCTGCTGCTTGGCTTCGCCGTGCTGGCCCTGGTGGCGGCCATGGCGGTTCTTCTGATGCGCGGCGAACAGGCCATGGGACGGATGCGCCAGATGGCC
>JBJHAU010000184.1:0-844 GCA_050480665.1 Alphaproteobacteria bacterium
GGGAAGGGGATCGCCCGGAACCGGATCCGGAAGTCTGTGTGGCATGACGGATCGTAGCATGTGCGGGGCCGTCAGATTCTGCGGGGCCAGGGATTCTGCTGGGCCACGGGGTTCGGGGCGAGGATCGGACGCATTTCCGGGAATGATCGCGGTTCGGCCATGGCGGCTGTCGCCGTGTCTGGAGATGGCCGTGCCGCCTGACCGTGCTGGAACCGCCCTGCGAAGGGCGCCGGATCATGCTTCATGAATCAAGCTTGAGGACGGTTTTCCCCGGAACCGCATCACGGGCCGGACCATCACCCCCGGCTTCACCACCACCGAGACCACAAACACCGAGACCACAAACATCGACAACACAAGAGATCGAGAGTGAACGGAAAACGACTGCGCGGCCGCCCGATCCGCAAACCGGGCCATTCCAGAAACCAGAGTTACGATTCCAATGGACCCGAAGGCAGGGTTCGCGGAACGGCGAGCCAGGTCTACGAGAAATACCTGGCCCTTGCCCGCGATGCGCAATCGGCCGGAGACCGGATCGTCGCCGAGAACTTTTTTCAGCACGCGGAACATTACTTCCGGATCATGAGCGCGGCGCAGGGCGAACCCCCACGCCCCCAGCAGGGGGGTGGATCCCAGGGCGGTTACATGCCGGGGCCACAGGCTTCGGGAAACTCGGGCAACCCGGGTAACGCCACCTGGCAGGGAGCGCAGGGAGCGCAGGGTGTGTCGTCGCACTCCATGGAGGGGGCTGTCCTGCCGGAAATCACCTTGCAGCCGGCGCCGCCTTCGGCCGTGTCCCAAAGGCCGAGGAAGGCTTCCCCCCCGCGATCGGAAAGGATCGCAT
>JBJHAU010000184.1:854-4701 GCA_050480665.1 Alphaproteobacteria bacterium
GGATCGCATCGTCCGACGAGGAAAGCGCCCGTGAGAGTGGCCCTGATTCCGGACAGGAACCTCGCCGGGAAAGCGCCCGCGAGAGCGCCCAAGAGGGCGGCAGCGAAGCGGATGGCAGAGGCGCCCGCTCAGCCCGGACAGCGGCGGGCGATGGTGAACCCGCGACCCCCCGTCCCACGCGTCGCCGGCGGGCGGCGATCCATTCCGCCCGGGAGCGGCAGAATGCCGGTTCGGAGCCGGCAGGCGCCTGAGCTTTCGCCCGTTCACCCGAAGCCGGGGATGGCCATGGAGGCGGCCCTGATGCCGAAGCCGGCGTGAAGGTTCTTCATGTCATCACCGGGCTGCAATCCGGTGGTGCCGAGACGATGCTGCTCAAGCTGCTCACCCGGATGACCGGGGAAGGGCCCTCCGCCCCCCTTCCGGCGTCCGGAACCCCCGAAGTCCCCGAATCCACCGAAGCCACCGAATCCAGTGTCGTGTCTCTTGCCAAGGAAGGCCCTCTGGCGGCGCCGATCCGTGCCCTGGGGATTCCGGTTACCTGTCTCGGGCTTTCCGGCGTGTCCGGGCTCGTTCCCGGCGTGTTTCGGCTTGCCCGCCTGATCCGCAGCACTCGTCCCGATCTGGTGCAAAGCTGGATGTACCATGCCGATTTCATGGCCCTGGCGGCAGCCCGGATCGCGGGATGGTCGATGGGAAGGTCCTTGCCGGTCCTGTGGAATCTGCGCACCTCGAATCATGATTCCCTGCGCTCCAACCCGTCTACGGTGCGGCTGGCAAAGGCTCTGGCCCGGCTGTCGCGCTGTCCTGCGCGCATTGTCTGCGTTTCCTGTTCCGCCCGCGAGGCCCATGCCGCCCTTGGCTACGATCCCGCCCGCATGGTGGTGATCCCCAACGGCTTCGATCTGGACCGGTTTCGTCCCGATGCCTCGGCAGGCCTCGCCTTGCGCGAAAGCCTCGGGATCGCCGCCCGAACCCCGGTGATCGGCATGGTGGCCCGCTTCGATCCGATGAAGGATCATGCCGGTCTGCTGGCGGCCCTCTCCCGACTCCGCCGGGATTCCGATGGCCCACCGCCCTTTGCCCTGGTGCTGGTGGGCGAGGGGATGACAGCGTCGAATCCGGCGCTTGTGGCGTGCATTGCCGACCATCGTCTGGATGGAATGGTGCATTGTCTCGGCCGTCGCGAGGACATGGCGGCGCTGACGGCGGGCTTCGATCTCGCGGTTTCAGCTTCTGCCTTCGGTGAAGGCTTCTCCAACGCCATCGGCGAAGCCCTCGCTTCCGGCGTTCCCGTGGTTGCCACCGATGTCGGCGATGCCCGCCGCATCGTCGGTGATGCCGGGCGCATCGTTCCTCCCGAAGATCCGCAGGCCCTTGCGGCGGCGCTGTCCGAAATGCTGGCGATGGAGCCTCGGGCACGCCAGGCTCTTGGCCTCAAGGGGCGGGAGTCCATGGCCTCGTCCTACGGCATTGCGGCCATTGCCCGCGCCTATCATGATCTCTATGCCGAGGTTCTGGCCTCCTGCGCGCCCCGGGCGAAGGCGGCCTAGATGTGCGGGTTTGCCGGATTTCTCGATCTGTCGCGTGGCCAGCCGGCAGGCGCGCTGGAACAGCAGGCGCGCCGGATGAACGCTGTGCAAGCCCATCGGGGGCCGGATGACGACGGGATCTTCGTCGATGAAACGGCGGGGATCGCCCTTGCCCATCGACGGCTTGCGATTCGGGATCTGTCGCCCGCCGGGGCCCAGCCCATGGTTTCGGCCGATGGTCGCTATTGTCTCGTCTATAACGGCGAGATCTACAATGCGGCCGAGATCGCCGCCGATCTGGCGCGTGCCGGTGGACCTGGACTGCGCGGCCATTCCGATACCGAGATCCTGCTCGAAGCCGCCGCGCTCTGGGGGCTTGAGGCGACGTTGCAACAGGCCATCGGCATGTTTGCCCTGGCCCTGTGGGACAGGCGCGAACGGCGCCTTTTCCTTGCCCGCGACCGCATGGGGATCAAGCCGCTTTACCACGGCCGTTTCGGGCGAACGGTGCTGTTCGGTTCGGAATTGAAGGCGCTGGTGACACACCCCGCCTTTCGGGCGGAACTGGATCCTGAATCCCTCGCGAGCTATTTCCGGCTGGGATACGTTCCGGGGCCGCGCAGCATCTATCGCCACGTGCAGAAGCTTCGGCCGGGCACGGTGCTGTCGGTGGGAATGGACGGGAAGGAGATCCAGACCGCCTTCTGGAGCCTCCGTGCGGTGGCCGAAAAGGGCATGGCCGATCCGCTCGACATCGGCGACGAGGATGCCATCGACAGGCTGGAAAGCCTGGCAGCCGATGCCGTCGCAAGGCGCATGGTGGCCGATGTGCCGCTTGGCGGGTTTCTTTCCGGCGGGATTGATTCCTCCCTGGTGACGGCCCTGATGCAGAAGGCGTCGCCGCGCCCGATCCGAAGCTTCACCATCGGTTTCGAGGATCGCGCCTTTGACGAGGCCGATCATGCCCGTGCCATCGCCTCGCATCTCGGCACCGATCATACCGAGATGGTGGTGCGCCCCGACGACGCCCGGGCGGTGATCCCGGACCTTCCCGATCTCTATGACGAGCCTTTCGCCGATGCCAGCGCCATTCCGACCTTCCTGCTGTCGCGGTTGACCCGGGGCCATGTCACCGTTGCCCTTTCCGGCGATGGCGGAGACGAGCTGTTCGCCGGATATGATCGTTACCGGGTGGCCGGAATGGCCCGCCTTTCGGGTCTGCCGGCCTGTGTTCGCCATGCGCTGGGCAACGGGCTTTCCCTGCTGCCGCCGGGCCTTGTCGATGCCCTGGCCCGGCCCTTGCCGTCGCGTTTCGTGCCGCCGATGATGGGCGACAAGCTTGCCAAGCTCGCAAGGGTTCTTCAGGCCGGCGACGATGACGGGGTCTATCAGGCGGTGCGCTCGCTCTGGGCGGATCCGGAGGCCCTGGTTCCGGGGGCGCGCGAAGGGGCGCAATCGCGCCCCGATCCGGAACTGGCCCGCGCCTTTCCCGATTTCCTGTCCCGGATGATGTATCTGGATGCGATCCAGTACCTTCCCGACGACATTCTGGTGAAGGTCGATCGCGCCTCGATGGCGGTGGGGCTGGAAGCCCGGGTGCCGCTGATCGATCATCGTCTGGTCGCCTTTGCCTGGTCCCTTCCGACGCGGTTCAAGCGCCGGCGCGGAGTCTCGAAATGGCTGTTGCGCCAGCTTCTCTACCGCCATGTGCCGCGCCCGCTGGTCGAACGCCCGAAAATGGGTTTTGGCGTTCCGGTCGGGGCATGGCTGCGCGGCCCCCTCAGGGACTGGGCGGAAAGCTGTCTCGCCCGGCCCCGGCTCGAGGCCGAAGGCCTGCTGGATGCGGCCCTGGTGCGACAACACTGGGAAGAGCATCTTTCCGGCCGCCGGAACTGGTCCTACCGCCTGTGGGCGGTGCTGATGTTCCAGTGCTGGAAGGCACGGTGGCTTCCATGATCGCCGCCCTCAAGCGCGGTCTGCCCTGGTGGATCAAGATCGCCGCGAAGCTTCTGCTGTCGCGGCTTCCCGTGGGCGGCGCCGTCTGGCAGCGGCTGGGGCTGTTCGAGCCGGGCGCGATGGATGAACCGGCCTATGCCCTTTCCGTCTTTCGTCGCCATTACGAGGCTGCCGGGGCCCCCGGGCCCGGCTTTGCCTTTCTCGAACTGGGGCCGGGGGATTCCCTCGCCTCGGCGGTGATCGGCCGGGCCCATGGGGCAAGGCGGTCCTGGCTCGTCGATGCCGGGGCCCATGCCAGTGGCGACATGGGCTTCTACCGACGGCTGGCGGAGGCGCTCGACACCTCCGGCCTTGCCCTGCCT
>JBJHAU010000185.1:0-4698 GCA_050480665.1 Alphaproteobacteria bacterium
AGATGGCGCAACGGATGATCCGGCGGCAAGGGTTCACTGTCGAAGACGTCCAGACCCGCACCGCGCAACCTGCCATCCCTGAGGGCGGCGATCAGCGCATCCTCATCGATGATCGGCCCACGCGAGGTGTTGATCAGAAAGGCCTCCGGTTTCATCAGGCTCAGGGCATGGGAATCCAGCAGGTTCCGGGTTCGCTCCGACAGCACCAGATGAATGCTGACAATATCCGCGGTTTTCAGAAGGGCATCGCGGCTTTCTGCCTTTGTCACGCCGATCTCGGCACATCGCGCCTCCGTCAGGTTCTGGCTCCAGGCCACCACCTTCATGCCGAAGGCAAGCGCGTAGCGTGCCACCCGCGCTCCCTGGCGGCCGAGGCCGAGAAGGCCGAGCGTCTTGCCTTCCAGCCCCACGCCCAGCCCGACCTGCCAGCCGCCATGGCGCACCGAATGCACCTCGTCCGGCAATTGCCGCACGGTGGCGAGCAGCAGGCCCCAGGTCAGTTCAGCCGTCGCCGAGGCCACAGAATCGGTTCCCGTCACGACGATGCCGTGCTCTCTCGCCGCCTCCATATCGATGGCCAGATTGCGCATGCCGTTGGTCACCAGCAATTTCAGGTTGGGAAGGCGTTCGAGCACGGAGCGTGGAAACCGTGTGCGCTCGCGGATCGAGACGACGATGTCGAAGGGGAATAGGCGTTCGATCAGGGCTGCGGGATCGGACAAAGGATCGCGGAACACGGTCACCGCCACGCGATCCTCTATCCTTGTCCAGTCGGCGACGGACAGGACCGCATTCTGGAAATCATCAAGTATGGCAAGACGCAGGGTCATGAGGGTCACCTCAGGTTCATGGGGGGTTCATGGGGGGCGCATGAGCGGCGTGATCGGGCAAGGTTTACGCGGCAGGCCGTTGGAGCAGGCTCTTGGAGCAGGCCTTCGGGGCAGGGTTTCACCAGGCGGGGGGATACGGGCCGATTCCAGTGAACATGGGTTCGACGTCTCTTGCACGGCCCCCTGCGGAGTGTAGAAAAATCGTTCGAAAAGTGCCATCTTCACAACGCACGATGGCCCGCCCCGGCGGGCATTGCGCGGCACAGGGTCGTGTCGCGGAAAAGGGTCGTGTCGCGGAAAAGGGTCACGAGGAAAGGGGGGTTGTGAAGTCGTGGCGATCATGACCCTCCGTTCGGTCATGCCACAGGTAACGGATCTGCCTTCATGCCCATGAGCCTTCATGCCCCTGGCCTTGCCATCACCCCTCCGGGGCCGCACGAACCGGCCCTGCCGCAGGTCGGCGTTCTTCCCTATGCCCGGATCGCGGGGGACATCGCCTTTCTGTTGATCACATCCCGCGGCACCGGAAAATGGCTGTTTCCCAAGGGAGCCCCGATCGAAGGGCTGTCCGCGTGGGAGGCCGCCGCCTGCGAGGCGCGCGAGGAAGCCGGGATTTCAGGCACCATCGACAACAACCCCATCGGACTCTATCGGGACTGGAAAACCAGAAAGAGCGGCCGCATCGCGATTGAGGTCACCCTCTTCCCCATGCAGGTCGAACAGCAGTTCGAGGATTGGCACGATTCCCGCAACCGGCATCGTCACTGGGCGATCCATGCCGAGGCCTGCAAGCTTCTGATCAATCCGGAACTGATTGCCCTGATGACCCGGTTCCACGCAAGCCTGAAATAGACGCCGCCTTCATCTCGCGAAGACTGATCAAAAAGCCCCGGCCCTGATGCCGGCCTGATACCGATCTTGTACCGATCTTTGCATAGCGAGGGGGCGCCATACCCCGCGAACCCATATTCCAGACCATATTCCAGACCATGTTCCAGACCAGGTGCGAGCCCGGGTGCAAGCCCGGGTGTGAACCCATGAGTTTGCTGCATCCGGGACGCACAGCTCTGCGCCTCTCACCCCCTCAAGGCCCATCCCGCAACGCAAGAGGGCCAGCCCGCCTTAACCCGGCCGCTAGCGATTCCAGCCGTACAGATCGAGTGTCAGGGCACCCTTTTTCAGCTGCTCCATGATTTCGGCTTCCTTGGCTTCCCGGATGGCCGAGGCTTCAACGGCAGCAGCGGCCGCTTCGCGAGGGATCACCACGACGCCATCGGCATCGCCGGCGACAAGATCGCCGGATTGAACACAGATATCCCCGATCAGCACGGGCTGTCCCAGCCATCCCGTGGCTTCGAAGTCCTTGCCTGTTCCCCGGATGCAAAGGCCGCGCGAGAAGACAGGAAAGCCCAACGTCTCAAGAAGCTGGCTGTCTCGCACACATCCATCAATGATCACCCCACCGAGTTTGCGCGCTTGCGCCGCGGTGGACATGATCTCTCCCCAGTAACCGGCCTCATATCCGCCGCCGACATACACGACAAGGATATCCCCGGGGGAGGCCACGGCGATCGCCCGGTGAAGCCAGAGATTGTCATGAGGAGGGCTATGAACGGTAAAGGCCGGGCCGCAACACGTGAAAGTCTTCGATGTCGGCTTGATCGACGACGGCAAGGCCCCGATCTTCCCGGCGGCCTCGTGAAGGGTCGCCGTCCCGAACGGGCGGGCGGCCCGGACAACGTCATCGGCGACCCGCGCAAAGGATGCCGCTTTCCGGAATCCTTCCATCGCTGAGGATGTCATGACTTCACCGCCGTCTGAAGGGAGTGGTATTGAAATTCCCGACGGACCTCATCAAGGCGCTTGCCCTTGCGAATTCCCTCACGAATCCTTTCCTCCGCTTCATGAATTTCCTCGGCCGTCGCAAGCACGGAATCCTCATGGTCCCGGGGAATCACGACAACGCCATCGGCATCACCACGGAGAAGGTCGCCAGGGGCGATTCGCGCATCCCCGATGTTGACACTGCCGCCGACAGCCTCGACCTGGACCCGGTCCTTGCCTGTCCTCATCCAGTGGCTTTTGGCATACACCGGGTAGCCAAGTTCCCGGCAGAGCGCAACATCGCGACATATGCCATCGATCACCGTCCCGGCAAGCTTCCGGCGATGGGCCACCTCTGTCAGGATATCGCCCCAGACGGTGGTGTCCATACGCCCGCCGTTGTCCAGCACGATCACCGAGCCTTCGGGCACATCATCGATGAAGTCACCGACCGTACCTGCAGGCTTCGCGGCCGGGCCGTAAAGCACGGTAAACGCACGCCCCGTCAAGCGGAAGCCCGGATCGCGCGGAAGAAGCCCCCGACACTGGCCGACAATGCCATGACGATCCAGAGCGTCGGATATCGTTGCGGTATCAAGACGACCCGCCCGTTCTACATTCTTGTCCATGGAATCTTACCTTAACATGTGTTCGTAATCGGCCCCCATCACTTCGGTGATGGGTTGACCGGACATGAGGGATTTCGCCATGAGTGCCTCGCGCCTGGCGATGATTTCCGCCTCGGAGATGATGGATTCCGCCTTGTCACGCGGAAGAAACACCACCGCACTGGAATCCGCGATGGCGTAATCACCGGGGGCAACGGCGATTCCACCCACCGTGATCGGAATATCCGTACCGAGTTCGACAACCCTGTTGCGCGCCGTCCTGGCGGTTGTACAGCGCCCATAGACGGGAAACCCGATCTGTTCGGCCTCATCGGCATCCCTGACAGGGCCGTCTGCGATGACTCCCGCCACACCCCTGATCTTGGCGCCAAGGGAGAGGATTCCTCCCCAGGAGCCGGCGTCGACGCCCTTCGCCTGCTCGACAACGATCAGTTCTCCCGGCTTCGACGCTTCAATCGCCGTCGCACCGAGATGCCTCGGCTTGCCTTCGGCCGGCGCCTTGTCCTTGGGCACAAGCCGAACCGTGTGCACAGGCCCGGCAATCCTGGTCCGCACGGACAAGGGCGCAAGCCCGGTCACGCAACCGGAAAGTCCCAATTTGTCCATGGCATCGGAAACCGCACAGGCATCAAGGCGCCTGAGACGCAGGGTAAGCGAATCCGGACAGGCCTCACTCATGACCTGCCACTCCCCGTGGCTTCGATCATGCCCATGATTTCGATCTGGATGACCCTGTTCCCTCCCAGGGGCGCTTCGATCGAGTGGCGCACGGGACGATCATCCTCATCGGGAAAGATCCGCACCCACTCCGCGTTGACGAGGTCGCGCAGGCCCATATCCTTCAGATGGACCGTGACCTTGGCAATATCGGACAGGCTGCCCCCGGCCAGTTGCATGACCGTTGCCGCATGGGTGAAGGCATTGCGAATCTGTTCCTCCGGCGCATCGGGAACCTTTCCGGTCTTCGGATCGTGGCCCCCGAGCCCCGCCGAACAGACGAGGGAACCGACACGGACGGCGGTGGGGAAAGGCTGCGGATGTCGAGGCAGCCCGCCCCCGGTCAGGACTTGTCGTGATTTTGCCATGGATCTTCAGACCTTCAGGTTGAAAACGGACCGCGCGGTATCCGCAAAGATGTTCGCCTTGTCGCGCTCGGTCAGCCAGGAAATTTCCTCGATCAGCGGACGCGTGTCGTCGATCCACTTGCCGGTAACCGGATCCTTGGCCGTGCCTGAACCCGGGCGCTCTGTCCCGAACATGCAACGGTCAGGGGTCGCCCAGTGGAAGAGGGTTTCCAGCGCATCCTTGCTGTAGAGCGTGGTGTCGAAATACAGCTTGCGCATGTTGTCTTCGAAAAGATCCGTCCTGCCTCCCTTGATCCGACCGGCACGGAAGCGGCCGATCTGGTAAGGGAT
>JBJHAU010000186.1:0-4686 GCA_050480665.1 Alphaproteobacteria bacterium
CCGGGCGAGATTTCCCCCTTTGTCACCCAGATCGAGAATCCGGCGCCGGAAGCGGCTGCGTTGAAGATCGATTTCATTGCCGACGGGCGTTGAGCCGGTGGCCCGCATCCTTGTGGCAGAAGATGAACGCGCGGTGCGCGAATTCGTCCTGCGTGCCCTCAATCATCAGGGTCATGAGGTCGTGGCCGTGGAAGATGGCCTTCAGGCGCTGGAGGCTCTCGATCGCGAGTCCTTCGATCTGCTTCTGACCGATATCGTCATGCCGGGCATGGACGGGATTGCCCTTGCCTTGCGGTTGCGGCGCGACCGCCCCGATCTGCCGATTCTTCTGATGTCCGGTTATGCGGCTGAACGGCAGAGGGCGCATAATCTGGATGCCCTGATCCACAATGTGGTGGCCAAGCCCTTCACCCTGCGCGAAATCTGCGCCGCCGTCGATTCGGCTCTCGTCGCCGGAAGGCGCCCCTGAACTTCGTCGCCGGCAGGCGTTCCGCCGTTTCAGAAGCGGCGCAGCAGGCGTTCCAGATAGTCTCGCTCAAGGGTCGGTCGTTCCGCTTCGCCGGCCCTTCGGCGCAGTTCCCGAAGAATTTCCCAGGCCCTTTCGGTTTCCGTAATATCGGGAATCGTCACATCGTCGCCTGATCCGGTACCGCTGTTGGGGATCGGCCGTCCCAGCGGATCAAGGGCCATGAAGGGCGGCATGCTTCCCAGGCCGCCGGTGCCGCGCCCCCGGCCCTGTCCCCGCTGTCCCGGCATCATGCCCTGGCCGAACTGGCGCATGAATTGCTGCGCCATCTCGCCCATGCCCTGGCGCATATGGTCGAGCGCCCTTCCCTGGGGATCGACGGCCTCGCCCGGCTGGCCCTGGCCCAGCGCCTCTTCCGCCTGGCGCATCTCCTGTTCGGCTTCGCCCAGCGCCCCGGGAAGGTTTCCTGTCATTTCTCCGAAGCGGCGCAGAACCTCGCCCAGCTCCTGACGCAGGCGACGCTGTTCCTCGGCGCTCCGGCGATCTTCCTCGCTGTCGGTCGGCCCACGATGGGAACGCTGGTAGCTTTCATCCATCAGCTGTTGCTGGCGGCGCATCAACTCCTGCAGATCGCGCATCATCTCGCCGGCGTCCTGCCGTTCCTGTGACTGGCCCTGGGCCATCTCGCCGGAACGAAGATTCTCCAGCATCTCGCGCAGCATGGACAGCATCTGCCGGGCGGCCTCGGGGTTGCCGGTCATGGCCAGCTCCCGCGCCCGATCCAGCATCCGGAACAGATCCTGGGGGGTGATCGTCTGGCTCTGGGGATCGAAGGGCATGGCAAGGTTGGGCTGATCGGGCATGTTCTGCATCAATTCCTGCAGGAATTCGGCCAGCGCCTGTTGCAGCTCGCGCATCAGTTCGGCGATCTCGGCGTTGGGGGCTTCATCCCGCAGGGCCTGCTGAAGCCGATCCTGCAAGGCCCTCAGCCGGCGTTCCACCAGAGACAGGGCGCCATCCTCAAGGCGCAGCGCCGTATCCCACATCAGACGTTCGATCGGTCCGATCTCGGCCAGTCCGCTATCGCCGGCAAGACGTTGCGCCATCGACAACAGGGCAAGGTAGACCACCGTATCGTTGTCATAGGCGCCGGGGATCGCCGAGAGATGGAACAGCTCGTCGGCGATCTCGCCGCGCCGCGCCGGAGACTGGACAAGGGTTCTGCGCAAGAGCACCAGCGCCTCGGCCACGGGATGGCGGAAGGATCGCTCCGGCATCCTCATCGGGATCGAGGCGGTCACCGCATCCTGCCCGGCGGCATCGCGCACAAGGATCTGGGCATGCACCGTGGTTCCGGCCCAGGGATGGGCGGTCAGGTCGTGATGGCTGGTTTCCTTCACCACGCGCCGGTCGCCTGCCGGAAGGGGCAGCGAGAGCGAAAGCGGAGCGTTCAGGGCTTCAAGCGCGGCCTCATCCTCCGCATGGCGCGGAAGCGGGCCCGGCGGGCGGTGTCCTTGCCGGTCGGCGAAGGCCTGGTCGCCCAGCCTCGGCCGACGCAGGATCAGGGTGGCCTCTTCGACCCCGTAATCATCACTGGCTTCCATCGTGACCCGGATCGCGCCCCGGCTTGTCACATCGGGTGGGGCGGCCAGTGTCACCTCGGGGGGATGATCGGGAACAAGCCGCAGGGGCCAGCTCGCCAGCCTTGCGCGCCCCTGGCGAAGATCCAGCCGCGCGCGCGTCGCTTCCTCGCCAAAGGCGCCGAGCAGGGCCCCTGTCAGGGTCGTGTCGAGCCGCCATGTTCCCTCGGCCACCGGCTCGAGAACCTGTTCGACCCGGTTCAGCACAAGCCGCGGCGCTGGCCCGCGGCCGCTGACCTGGATCTGGATCGTTGCCCGTTCCGCAATCGCGACCGTATCCGTGCTGCCTTGCGAAAAATGCAGGGGCGGACGCTGGGTATAGGCTGGAGGCGTGATCCACAGGTCGAGGGTGGCCTCGGCCGTGGATGGAGAGAGGACGCCGGGAACAAGGGCCCGCGCCAGCCGGTCGCCGCCATCCTGCCAGCCCAGGGCAAAGGCGAGCACCATAAGGACGAAAAGGGCGCCGCGAAGCCCCCAGGGATCGCGGGTGGCGAGGCCGGGCGACGGCCAGCCTGTCCTCAGGCTGCCGAGACGGCCCAGAACCCGCTGGCGATGGCGCTGCCAGAGCGCGAGGCTCGCCGGATCCTCGCGGCCTGCGGCCAGACGCTCCTCGAGAAGGTCCAGCGGTCGATGGAAAACGCCGCTCGCGCTTTCCAGGCGACGCCGCGCCTCGTGGGTTGTCGGGGCGGCAAGGCGCTTCAGCCCGTTCCACAGCAGCACCGCGATGGCAAGGATGAAGAGGCCCAGCACCACCGCGTGCAGGCCCGGCCCGAGCCGGGGCATGAGGTCGAGAAGCGCCAGAACCAGAAACCCTCCGGCCACGCCCGTGGCGGGCCACAGCGCGGGCCAGAGCCGTTCCCAGAACAGCACAAGACGCGCCAGGACAAGCCGGCGGCCGAGGCCCGGCAGCGGGGGGAAATCCCCAGATCCGGAAGATTTTTCCGGGCCGGATTCGGAAGGGCTGGCGCGGCGGGGAGGGTCGTTCTCTGCCATGGCCGAACTCGATCTGCGGCCGTCATTGCGGCCGGGGATTGCGGCGCGGCCCATGCCGCCCGCTTCGACGGTTCCCCCTTGTCGGATGCCTGTATGGTCAGGACCTCGTGAGTATCCGGACCTCGTGACGATACGGACCTCGTGACTATACGGACGGCGGTTCAAGCCAGTCCGGAATCCTGTCCAGTCCCAGAAGCCCGTCGATCTCCTGGCGGGGACGGATCACGGCACATTGCGCACCCCGGACCATCGTTTCGGCAACAAGGGGGCGGCTGTTGTAGGTGGAGGCCATCACCGCCCCATAGGCCCCGGCCGAACGGATGGCCAGAAGGTCTCCCTCTTCTAGCATGGGAAGCGATCGCTGGTGAGCGAAAATGTCGCTCGTCTCGCAGACCGGGCCCACCACATCGGCGAGCATCGTCGGCGCCTCCCGGCCCGGGGCGCGGACCGGGTCGATCCTGTGCCATGAATCGTAGAGGGCAGGGCGCATCAGATCGTTCATGCCGGCATCGACGATCACGAAATTGCGGGCCTCGCCCGGTTTCAGGTAGAGCACCCGGGTCAGAAGGATTCCGGCATTGGCGGCGATCAGGCGGCCGGGTTCCAGCACCAGCGAGACGCCCAGATGCCCGACGGTCTCGGCCACCATGGCGGCGTAGTCTTTCGGATCGGGCGGGGTTTCGTCGCGATAGGTCACCCCAAGTCCGCCGCCAAGATCAAGCCGTCTTATGGCGATTCCCTTGCGGCGCAGGCTCTCTGCCAGTTCGGCGACCAGGGAAAAGGCATCGGCAAAGGGCTTGAGGGTTGTCAGTTGCGAGCCGATATGCACGGCAATCCCGACGACGTCGATCCCCGGCAGCCGGGCCGCTTCGGCATAAACGCCCTCGGCCTGGCTCAAATCGATCCCGAACTTGTTGTCCTTGCGCCCGGTGGTGATCTTGGCATGGGTGCGGGCATCGACATCGGGATTGACCCGAAGGGCGATGGGAGCGCGTTTTCCCATGGTTTTCGCGATCTCCGAGATCGCCGCCAACTCGGCGGTGCTTTCCACATTGATCTGGCCGACACCGGTTTCGAGGGCCAGGGCAATTTCGTGCCGCGATTTTCCCACCCCGGAAAAGACGATCCTCGAACCCGGGATTCCGGCCGCCACGGCGCGTCGCAATTCGCCTTCCGAAAGCACATCCGCCCCCGCCCCCATTCCCGCAAGAAGGGTCAGAACGGCCTGGTTGGCGTTGGCCTTCACGGCGAAGCAGATGGTGGCATCCTGCCCGGCGAAGGCCTCGGCAAAACGGCGGTACTGGTCGGCCAGGGCCGAGGCCGAATAGACATAGGTCGGGGTGCCGAAGTCCTCGGCGATCTGTATCAGCGACACGTCTTCGGCGTGCAGGATGCCGTCGCGATAGGTGAAAGGCTCCATCCTGGATCTACCGGGGAAAGGTGGAAGGCGAGGGGTAGACCGCCGGGAAGCTGTCCTGGCGCTCGGGATCGGGCGCGACGGGATCGCCGCGCTTGCCGCAGGCCGAGGCCACGGCCAGCAGCAGGGCCAGAAGCAGAACGGTGGCAAGCCGGCCCCGGCCCGGGGCG
>JBJHAU010000187.1:0-4678 GCA_050480665.1 Alphaproteobacteria bacterium
ATTCAGAACCGCAGGGCGATTGCGGTTCCGTGCGGCGAAATAGGTTGTTGCCTCATGAATGCCGAGAATGCCGATCCCGGCAAGAACCGAAGGCCAGAGCATGATCGCCGCCAGTTCGCCACGACCATCGGGCATCAGAATCCGGGCGAGGAGAATGCCGCTCACAAGGTTGCTGGCCTGGATCAGGCCGGTCACCAGAAGCGCGCGGATCGCCGCGTTCAACGATGCCTCCCCCGCCCGCGCACCGTTATCCGTCCGTCTGCAGGAAGCGGCGGCTTTCCCCTTCGAGAACCAGCGCCGTCAGGCAGCCCGACATAAAGGCGCCGGTGTCGATTCCGATCCTGTTGGGGCGTTCCTCCGGGCGTGGGCTGATAGAATGGCCATGCACCACAACCTTGCCGAAATCGGCACCGGAGGAAAGAAACGGCTCGCGGATCCAGAGAAGATCCTCAAGCCGCTGGGCCGCCAGGGCGACACCCGGCCGCACCCCGGCATGGGCGAAGAAGTAGTCGCCTTCCTCGTGGAAGGGCTTGAGATCGCGAAGGAAGGCAAGATGCCGGTCGGGCAGGTTCCTTCGCAGCTGATGGCGAGCCCGTTCCATGGTCGAGGGCTGCGAGCGCGGACCCTCGATGCCGACGCCATAGCTGAACAGGGTGGAATCCCCGCCATAGGCCATCCAGTCGAGGCCGATGCGGGAATCCTCAAGAAAATCGAGCAAGGCCTGTTCATGGTTGCCGCGCAGGAACACGCTCTCGAACCCGGAAAGGGGCGCATCGAGAAGCCGGTCGATCACCTTGCGCGATTCGAGCCCGCGATCGACGTAATCGCCGATATGGATCACGACCAGGCGCTGGCCCCGAAAGTCGAGGGAATCGCGCCGGATCTCGGCCTGAAGCTGTTCCAGAAGATCGAGGCGGCCATGGATGTCGCCGATGGCATAGATCCGCGTGGACGAAGGCGTCGACGACGGAGGACGGCGGCGTGAGAAAAGGCTCATGATCATCCGCCCATAATGGCCCAGCCCCCGCGCGAATGCCATGGCGGGCTGCAAGCACCCCTGAACGCCCGGATGAAGCCTCGGGAGGGGAGGCTCAGGCGAGACGCGCCTGCCAGATGGCACGCCCGCCGCGATTGTCCATGTAATTGGCCAGCGCCACCGCAACCCGGCGGTCGAAGGCGCTGCCGCCCTGCCTCAGGATATCGGAGAGGGCCTCGTCGATGCCGATCCCGGATCGATAGGCCCTGGGCGAAACCATGGCGACGAAGGCATTGGCCACGGCGACGATCCGGGCGGGAAGCAGGATCGCCTCGCCAGACAGGCCACGAGGCTTGCCCGTGCCATCCCAACGTTCCTGAAGATGGCGAAGGGATTCGACAACCGGCCCGTCGAATTCGATGTTCCGGATCAGGTCGGCACTGGCCTGAAGCCCGTCGCGAACCTGGCGCATCTCGTCTGTCGTCAGGCTGTCGGACTTGGTGAGAAGCTGGCTCGGCACCAGAATCTTGCCGAGATTCATGAGGCTGCCGACGATTTCGACGGTGCGCGCCTCTTCCGGGGAAAGACCCATTTCCCCGGCGATGGCGACGGCGAGTTCGGCGGTGCGTTCCGACTGGTGCGCGGCATAGGGATCGCGGCGGTCGACTGCAGTCACCAGGGTCTGCACCAGCTGGTTGAGGATGCGTTCGCGCCGCGCGCGCTCTGTCACCGCTTCGGTGATGTCCGTCTCGACACAGAGGATCGATTCGGCCCGGGCTTCCCCTTCCGCCAGCGGAACATAGACGGCCTGAACGGTGCGCGAAGGTTCTGGCGGAAGGCTGTCGCCCGGGCCTGTTCCGGCGGAGAAGCCTTCCGGATTGAAGGTCTCCGTTCGCTCCACGCCATCCTTGCGGACACGGCGTGCAAGGGCAAGACGCGGCCTGGCGGCGGCGGGGCCCAGAACGCTGGTCATGCTCTTGCCCAGCATGGCATCGCCCGCGATGCCGGCCAGACGCGCGGCCTCGGCATTGGCGAAACGGTATCGCCCCTCGGCATCGATGATGGTGATGGCGCTCGGCTGGCTGTCCGTGACCCGACGCAGGAGCCGGCTCTGGGCGTCGAGCTGACCGGCGATCTCTGCATAGCGATCGGCCGCCATCCGCGCCCGGCGCGAGGCGCCATGCCGCCACAGGGCAAACCCCATGGCGGCGATCAGGCCGAGGGCAAGAAGGGCGCCGATCAGCAGACGCTGGCGGCGGCGATCCGCATCGGCCAGGGCTTCGGCGCGATCGATCTTGCTGATCAGGATCCACGGCAGGTGGGAAAGAGTGCGGCTGAGCGCCAGAACCTCTGTTCCGCTGTAATCGCGGGCCAGCACGAAACCGCCGGGCCTTGCCGTAAGCTGGGCCTCTGCCAGGCCGTCGGTATCGGCGGCAAAGCGCCGGGCCAGCGGCGGGCTGCCATCACGCAGGGGAGAGACCAGTTCGATCATTGTCTCGCTGCGACGCACGAGAAGGGTCTCGGCCGTTCGATGCACCTCGCCCGGCTGGATCAGAAGCGAGAACAGCTCGGCGCCGACAGGACGGATTCCGAACACCCAGCCCACCTGCTCGGCGGGCCGGGCCTCGCCCTGCACGCGATAGACCGGCACGGCCAGCCCCATCGCCAGGGATCCGGTGGCGGTCCGGTAAAGATCGAGAACCGCATCCTGTCCGGCTGCAAGCCCGGCGAAGAAGGCTCCCGGCACACCATCAAGCGGCGGCATTTCCGGGGTGGCCACCAGAACCCGGCCATCCATCGCCACAAGGGCGATCCCTGCCGTGCCCAGGCGGCGAATGTTGGCGGGAACATCGGCCCCGGCCCCGGGGCCGACGAAGCCGCCGCGCTCGGCGGTCACGACCAGAAGGTTTCGCAGATAGCTGAGCTGCGCACGCTCGATGGCAGGATCGGGGATCGCATCGGGCTGGGCAAGGCGGGTCATGTAGATCTGCAGGGCTTCGTTATCGGCGAGATCCCGAATCTCGACGGCCACCCGCTGCTCGAACCAGGCATTGACCGCCGCCGCCCGGGATTCCGCAACGATTCCAAGACGCGTCTGCCAGGCCTGAAGATCGCGTGCGCGTTCATCCTCGACAAAGCGGAACACGCCCCAGACCGCCAGCAGCACCAGCAGAAGAAGCCCGAGGGCGGTCAGCCCGATCGGCCAGGACAATGACCAGGATTGTGACCAGGATGGGGGCAGGAGCCCCGATGCCCGCGACGATCCCCCGCCTTCGGCGCGGCGCGGGCTTTCGGACAACTCAGGCCTGTCCGACATGCCTGACCTGCCGGACAGGGAAAAGCGGGTTTTGCCGCGCTGTGATCATGGCTGTCACCGCCGTCTCTCCTCGCCGTCTCTCATGGCCTTCCCTGCTGGCCTTCTCTCTTGCCGATCCGTGGCCCTTGCTTGGCACGGGCGGCCGATATGTCTACCCTGAGGCCCCGTCCTTAGCATCGGGTTAACCGTGATGGACGCTTCCTTTGCCCGGAACGCCCCTTTGCCCGAAAGCCCCCTCTCGGGGTTTGCCGCCACCGGGAAAGCGGCACCCCGCAAGATTTTGCAGCACAGGCAGGCCCGAAAAAAAGCGTCGCGCGTTTACCATTTCTTGCCCGCCTGCCCGCAAGGATGACCGCGAAAGGAAGATCGAAAAAGCCCTCATGAAAGAAAACAGGGACTTGAAAGACATCACGGACTTGTGCAGCTGAATGGAACCGTATCATGGGAATCGCGTGATGAACAGGATACCCCCGTTCCCCTTCGGGCGGGCCCCCCGAAGGCGCATACGGCACCAAGGGGCCGCCCCTTCCGGGCGGGGCTTCGGCCGATCCGGGATTTTCGGGCTTGCCGGGCTTGTCGCACTTTTCGGCAGCTTCGGCCTTGTCCCCGGCGGCCTTCCGCTGCCGGGCGAGGCGCGCGCGGCCGTGGCGACGTCCGGTGCCGACCACGCCTTCGGCACCCGGGCGATCCGCTCCGACGATCTTTCCGCCTTTGCCCAGTGGCGCGGCACACTGACCCGCTTCGGACGCGAGATGAACACCCCGCTCGACGGCTGCGCGAGGCTTTCCGCAAGCCATTGCGAACGCCCCGAGTGGAAGGCGTTTCTCGAGTCCCTGAGCGGGCTCGCACCCCGTGAGGCGCTGAACCATGTGCAAAGGACGCTGAATGCCTATCCCTATGTCCTCGATATCATCAACTGGGGAATCGAGGATTACTGGGCCACACCGCTGGAATTCCTGTGGAAGGAAAGCGGTGACTGCGAAGACTATGCCATCGCCAAGTTCATGGCCCTGAAGGCGGCCGGTTTCCGGAACGACCAGATGCGGATCGTCGTGTTGCGCGATCTGAACCTGCGGGCCATGCATGCTGTTCTGATCGTCGAGATCGACGGCGAACGGCTGATGCTCGACAACCAGGTGGAGGATGTGGTGCCCGATGGGGCGGTGCGCCACTACCGACCCGTCTATTCCGTCAACAAGACCCACTGGTGGCTTCATCTTGCCGGATAGGGACTGCGAGATTCCGGCCCCGTCGATCAGGATCCGCGCGGGCGCAGAGACCTGATTTCCCGATCTTTCCCCGGCCCGCGGAATCCGCTACCCTGAAGCCGCAGCGGATCCGCATGCGGATTCCGGGCCATCTTTGGACGAATGCATGCTGGGACA
>JBJHAU010000188.1:0-4653 GCA_050480665.1 Alphaproteobacteria bacterium
CCAGGATGGCGCGTCCGGGAAAGCTGGAGCGCAGACGGTCGAGCGCCGCCACCGCCTGGGT
The DNA here is from genome assembly GCA_050480665.1 of Alphaproteobacteria bacterium. Lineage (GTDB taxonomy): Bacteria > Pseudomonadota > Alphaproteobacteria > SMXQ01 > SMXQ01 > JBJHAU01. Next base: position 62 of record JBJHAU010000188.1, read on the forward strand.
CGCATCATGAACGATCGAGTCCCGGGTGATGCCGATCGAACTGTCCCCGGTCGCCGGTTTCAGCAGGGCCGGAAGGACGGAAGGAATAGTGGCCGCGGCATCATCGGGACCGCAGCAGGTTTCCAGCGGAACCGGAATGCCGAGATCCTCGGCCACCGCACGCACCAGAGACTTGTCGTAGCACAGCCCGAGTGCGGAAGGTCCGGCCCCCGAATAGGGAATGGACAGCATGTCGAGCAGGGCCGGAACATGCAATTCCTTGAAGGCATCGTTGTTGAAGCCTTCATCGCAGAGATTGAGCACGAATCCCGGCCGCTTCGTCCTGAGATCCTGGATCAGGCTCGCATGATTGTCCAGGACCTGAAACCGGTATCCCGGCAGGCTTTCCAGGGCCGTCCTGAGCCGTCTTACGGTCTCCATGTCTTCGGCGTTGAACTGGCCGTTGAGCTTGACGCTGTCCGGCAGGCGAGGGTCGCCCAGCAGCACCGTGACATCAGGCAGCAGGGGTCCCTTCTGAACCTGCGCCACCCGTGCCGGGGCCGTTGCGGTCACATAGAACCGGTGGGCCATCATCCCCAGATCCTGATTGCGCTCGGATTCCGTGGGTGTTCCGGGATGGATGCGGATATCACGAAACCCGGCACTCTCCAGAAGGCGGCTGATGCTGTCCGGGGTATACAGGCGTTCGGCATAGAACTGATCGGCGATCACGCCTTTCTCGGCATCCGTGACCACCTCGCGGCAGATCAGCCTCGTTCCATCGGCCGAGAGTGACCGTTCCCGGTTCACGAAATGATTGCGATCGATCCATTCCCATGAACGCGGCTCGTAATGGCTGCGAATCCAGTCGCCATCGGCAATGTCCAGGATCAGGGTCGCGCCGGAGCGGAGAACCCTGAGGATGGCCGTGAACATCTGGGCATCCTCTTCGGGCCTTTCGAAATATCCGAAGGAGTTGCCGAGAACCATGACCGCATCGAACAGGGAATCGCCGGTGCGCAGGCGGCGGGCATCGCCCTCGCGGAAGGTGACGGACAACCCCTCCTTCCGGGCCCGGCGGCGGGCGAGACGGATCAGGTAGCGGGAGCGATCGACCCCGGTCAGCCCCGTGAACCCGCGCCGCGCCAATTCCAGGACATGACGTCCCTGTCCGCAGCAGAGATCGAGCACCCGATCTCCTGCCTCAAGCCCGGTGATGGCCTGAATGCGATCAATCTCGGCGCGGGTGTTGCGCGCATCCTCGACAACATCGCCGTCGGTCTGAAGATAAACGGCATTGAACAGGGTGCGCCACCAGTCGTCGGGCAGATGGCGTTCGAGATCCGAGACAGGACCAAGGGTTCTGCCGTTTCGAGGAAGCCTTGGCGCCATCCCGCCACCGGAGGATGGAGAGACGGTCCCGGTCGCTGGACGCGGGGATTCGTTACCGTGTTCGGTCATGTCCTGAGACTCCTCTGCCCTTGCAAGAAACGCGATCAGGGGGATACGGAACCACAAACGGGGTTCCTCACGTCTCCATGGCGGGCGGGAGGACTCCAGGCCGGGCGGGATGAAATCATCCCTCGGCTGACGCACCGTTGCGGATGGGCCGGATATGCGACCTCTCCGTGCGGGATGCAAGAGAAAAATGGGGCCGAAGGAACAAGGCTTCCGGCGGTGAAAGGGGGATGGTCTCCGGCTGTCTTTTGGCGGTGCGCGGCACCCTTCAGGCGGAAACATCCCGCCCGGCACCGATCCTGGCCCCTGAACGAGAAGGGGCACGGGAACGGGAACGGGAACGGGGTGGGGAAGGGGGCGCAGGGATGGGCTTCTGCGGCCCGCCTCGAAGCAAGGGGGCAAGATAGGCGCCGGTGTGGCTCCCTTCCGTTGCGGCCACGGTTTCGGGGGTGCCGGCGGCCACGATCCGGCCACCGCCATCCCCTCCTTCCGGTCCGAGATCGATGATCCAGTCGGCGGTCTTGATCACCTCCAGATTATGTTCGATCACGATCACGCTGTTGCCCTGATCGACCAGCATGTGCAGGACATCGAGAAGCTTGCGCACATCCTCGAAATGCAGGCCCGTGGTGGGTTCGTCGAGAATATAAAGGGTTCTGCCGGTGGATCGGCGGCTCAGTTCCTTGGCCAGCTTGATCCGCTGGGCCTCGCCGCCGGAAAGGGTGGTGGCCTGCTGGCCGATGTGAATGTAGCCAAGCCCGACACGCTGAAGCGTTTCCAGCTTGTTGCGGATCGCCGGGACGGCCTTGAAAAAGGCCGCCCCTTCTTCAACTGTCATATCAAGAATATCAGCTATCGATTTGTTTCGATACAAGACTTCAAGCGTTTCCCGATTGTAGCGACGGCCCTTGCATTGATCGCACTGAACATACACATCGGGCAGGAAGTGCATCTCGATACGCAGCACGCCGTCTCCCTGGCAGGCCTCGCAGCGTCCGCCCTTCACATTGAAGGAAAACCGGCCGGGCTTGTAGCCTCGCGCCCTCGATTCGGGAAGCCCGGCATACCAATCGCGGATCGGGGTAAAGGCCCCGGTATAGGTGGCCGGATTCGAACGCGGGGTTCGGCCGATCGGGCTCTGATCGATGTCGATGATCTTGTCGAGATATTCGAGCCCATCGATGTCATCATGATCGCCGGGATGAAGTCTCGCGCCGTTCAGCCGGCGGGCGGCGGCCTTGTAAAGGGTTTCGATGACAAGCGAGGATTTTCCACCTCCCGAAACCCCGGTCACGCAGGTCAGGGTGCCGAGCGGGAAGCGGGCGGTCACATTGGCAAGATTGTTGGCCCGGGCCCCGCGAACGGTCAGGGCCTGGCGGGGCTTGCCGGGCCTTCGGCGGGCGGGAAGGGGGATGGAGCGTGATCCCGTCAGATATTGCGCGGTCAGGCTTTCGGGCGACGCCATCACCTGTTCGGGCGTTCCTGCCGCCACCACCTTTCCGCCATGGATGCCGGCCCCTGGCCCCATGTCGATCAGGTAGTCGGCGCAGCGGATGGCCTCTTCGTCATGCTCCACCACGAGAACCGAATTGCCGAGATCGCGCAAACGCTTCAGGGTTTCGAGAAGGCGGGCATTATCGCGCTGATGCAGGCCGATGGAAGGTTCATCCAGCACATACAGAACCCCCGTCAGGCCGGAGCCGATCTGTGAGGCAAGGCGGATTCTCTGGCTTTCGCCGCCCGACAGCGTGGCCGAGGCGCGCGACAGCGACAGGTAGTCCAGCCCCACATCGACCAGGAAGCCAAGCCGCTCCCGAATCTCCTTCAGGATGGTGCGCGCAATCTCGCGCCGTTGCGGCGTCAGGCTGTCGGGGACGGCCCGGCACCAGTCGAGGGCAGCCCGGATCGGCAAGGCCGTGACCTCGCCGATATGGCGGCCGTGAATGCGCACGCAAAGCGCCTCCGGCTTCAGCCGATGCCCGGCGCAGACCTCGCAGGGGCGGGCAATCTGGAACCGGGACAGTTCCTCCCGCAGCCATGCGCTGTCGGCCTCGCGGTAGCGGCGTTCTAGATTGGGGATCACGCCTTCGAAAGGCTGGCTGATCTTGTAGCGGCGAACCCCATCGTCATAGTGGATGGTCACGGTTTCGTCGGCCCTGCCGTGAAGCAGCATGTCGCGGATATCCTGCGGCAATTCGCGGAACGGGCGCGCCGTCGAGAATCGGAAATGCCGGGCAAGGGCGTCGAGGGTCTGTTCGAAATAGCGGCCGGCGCCGCGCGACCATGGCGCGATCGCCCCCTCGCGCAAGGAAAGTCCGGGATCGGGAATCACCAGATCCGGATCGAAGCTCATACGATGGCCGAGGCCGTCACAGGCCGGGCAGGCTCCCTGGGGATTGTTGAAGGAAAACAGCCTTGGCTCGATCTCGTCGAGGCTGAAACCGGATTCGGGGCAGGCAAACCGGGCAGAAAAGGTGATTCGCGTGCCATCATCGGCATTCTCTGCGAAGGCCAGCCCGTCGCCGATCTGAAGACAGAGTTCCAGGCTTTCGGCCAGCCGGTTGCCCAGGCCTTCGGAAACCCGGATGCGATCGACCACCACCTCGATATCGTGCTTCAGGGTCTTTTTCAGGACTGGCGGCGTATCCAGATCGTGGATGACACCATCGACCTTGATCCTCTGGAAGCCGCGCCGCTGGAGATCCGCGAATTCCTTGCGGAACTCTCCCTTGCGGCCGCGAGCCAGGGGGGCGAGCAGCAAAAGCCGGGTTCCGGACTCGAGAGTCTGAATCCGATCCACCATCTGGGAGACGGTCTGGCTCTCGATAGGCAGGCCGGTCGCCGGGGAATAAGGCACCCCGACCCGGGCGAACAGCAGTCGAAGATAGTCGTAGATTTCCGTGACGGTGCCGACGGTGGACCGGGGATTGCGCGAGGTCGTCTTCTGTTCGATGGAGATGGCCGGAGAAAGCCCTTCGATACTGTCGTAATCGGGCTTCTGCATCAGCTCCAGGAACTGCCGGGCATAGGCGGAGAGGCTCTCCACATAGCGCCGCTGCCCCTCGGCGTAGATGGTGTCGAAGGCCAGCGATGACTTGCCCGAACCCGACAGGCCGGTCAGCACCACCAGGCGATCGCGGGGAATATCGATATCC
>JBJHAU010000189.1:0-4627 GCA_050480665.1 Alphaproteobacteria bacterium
GTGTCGGCAGTTCGAACCTCACCTGGCAGGAATTCATCGATACCGCCAAGGCGATCGAGCGAACCCTTGCCGAGGAAAAGGATGTGGATGGATTCCTCATCACCATCGGATCCAACACATCGGAGGACCTCGCCTATTTCCTCAACCTTGTCATCAAGACCGACAAGCCGGTGGTGGTGACGGCTGCGCAGCGTCAGCGGACGACGCGAAGCGAGGATGCCAGTCGCAACTTCATCGATGCGGTGATCACCGCAGCATCGCCGGCCACATCCGGCAAGGGTGTCGTCCTTGTCGCCAATGAACTGATCCATCCGGCGCGGGAGGTCACGAAGAATGTGGTCAGTCGCGTCGATACATGGGAATCGCTCGATACAGGCGCTCTTGGCATCATCAGCGGTCGCCAGCCGATCTACTATCGGACGCCCACCCGTCGCCATACCGTCAACAGCGAATTCACGCTCGAGGGGATCACCAAAGCCGCGGATCTGCCCGTGGTCGAAATCCTTTATTCCTACGTGGATGCAAGTCCGGCTCTGGTCACCGCGGCCGTGGAACAGGCCGGAGCCAAGGGCCTGGTCGTTGCCGCCTTCGCCACGGGCAGCGCCCATGGCGGACAACGTCCGCCCCTCGTGGCGGCTGCCGAGAGCGGTATCCCCGTGGTGATCGGCAATCGGGGAAGCTCCGGGCGCATCGCGTCTCGCCCCGCGCCCTATGTGGGTGGTGACAATCTCACACCCCACAAGGCGGCGATCCTCCTGAAGCTCGCCCTGACAATCTCCAGCGACCGGGCAGAGGTTCAGCGCATCTTCAACGAGTACTGAGGACATCTGGCCCCGGCGCTGGTCGCCATACCGGCGCCGGGTTCAGCTCCATGCCTTGGTGGGCCTTACCCTTCAGGCTTGGTGCGCCCGTGAACATCCTGACCGGCCAATGTTCTGTCCGCAGGGTTCTGAACGATGACCCCATGCCAGCCGAGTCCGGCATAGGTTTCAAAACCCGGTGTCCGGTGATGGGCCCAGAGCCGGCCTTCGTGGTCCTGACTGAATCCCGCAGCCTGTGTGATGGCCGTGGCCGGGATCTGTTCCGTCAGAACGCCCTTCCGGTCCGACGAGGCGATGACCCTTCGGGAAGCATCGATCAGAAGAACCCGGGTTCGGGAGCGTTCGTTATCATGAAGCCGAACGCCATCGACGATGGCCTGAGCCTGTTGCTCCCAGTCGAAATGGGCAGCGAGCACGCCAAGCACTTCACCGTTTTCCTCGCCATTGCGTCGAATGGCCGTGCTGTAGGTCAGCACCAGGGCCTCGTTGAAGGCGGGCTCGCGGGTGACTTCGCTAACGGCGAATTCACTGCCGTTGCGTGTGCCAAGGCCCCCGTTGAACCAGGATTCGCCCTGAACACTTCGTCCCATGATGCCGGGAAACCGATGGGGGTTGGCATGCGCCACAACACGTCCATGGGCATCGGCAATCCAGAGATCGAGATAGACTGAATAGGCGGAAAGAATGACCCCGAGGCGCCGGGTCGCGAAGGCGGCGCTCTCTGCCACAGGGGTGGCGACGGCTTCGACCACGGAGGGATCGGTAGCCCACCAGCGCACATCGCAGGTACGTTCGTAAAGATTTCGGTCGGTCACATCGATGGCGCCGAGCGCCAGATCCATAAGGCGTTGTCCCTGCACCTCGATGGCCATGCGTTCGCCGAGAGTCTTGAGGGTGTTGAGCGCCCCTGCGACCGTTTCTTCCATCGCGTTTGCGATGTGCTCGACCGTGTTCGCCAGGGTTTTCATTTCACCGGCCACAACCCTGAAGCCGTTGCCCGCCTCACCGGCGCGAGCGGCCTCGATGGTGGCATTCAGGGAAAGGATCTTGGTCTGTCGGGTGATCTGCTTGATCTCGCTGACCTTTGCCGCAGCAAGGGATTCGGTGGAACTGGCCAGATTCACGACGTTTTCCGGTGTCGGATCGATCAGGTTCGGAACATGGGCTGTTCCAGCGGCAGCCGATCTCTCGGAATGGGATGCGTTCAATGTCATAAGCAGTACTCGCAATACTTGTTCTGGTAAATTCATGTACGGTTATCAGAGCCTGTGCTGCATATCTTTATAATCACCTCACACCGCAGTGTCTGGTCGCCCTGTTTCTTCCGGGTTCCCGTTGTGGTCCATGCCACTTGGTGTGGTTCACGCCACACGGGGGGCTCGGGCCTGGGCCCTCTGCTGTGTCTTTGCTCAAGGGGCTGGTCGAAAAAGGGGCTGGCCAAACCCCGATCTGCCGGACGGGGGTGCGGGGCCCGGAATCGTTGCGATGCGGTGCTTTTTTATCGTGGCGGCAGCGCCTCGCCCCGTGCGGGAAGCGCCGGGGCCGGCGTCCGGATTCTGTCCGCCCTTACGATGCGGGGTTGGCCGGGGCGGCCAGGCGATAGAGGGCCGGAACGATGATCAGCGAAAGCAGGGTCGAGGCAATAAGGCCGAAAATGATCGCATAGCACAGCGGCTGCCACATCGGGCTCGCGGTCGACAGCAGGATCAGCCCGGCGATGGTGGTGAGGGATGTCGACAGGATCGGCCGCAGGCGGTCCGAAGCTCCGAGGGCGGCGGCCGCAGCGATGTCCCGCCCCTCGCGGCGATGGGTGGTCATCGTCTCGATCATGACGATGGCCGTATTGACAACGATGCCGATCAGCGAAACCAGCCCCACCATGGCGGGGAAGGAGAGGGGCATGGAGATCGCGGCAAACCCGGCAAACACGCCCACCATCGCCAGAGGCACCGTACACAGGATGATGAGAGCCAGCGGGGTGGAACGGAACAGCAGGATCAGGGTGGAGAGAATCAGCACCAGAGCTAGCAGGAACAGCCGTCCCATGTCTGACGCCGTCTGGGCCTGTTCCGCCGCGGCGTCGGCCACCGCCAGCTGAACAGAGGGGAAGGCGGCGAGTTCCGCGGCAACGGCGGACTGCACCCCGGCCATGAACGCCAGGCTGGAAAGCCCGGGTTCCAGTTCGGCCGCAACGGTGATGCTGCGGGTGCCGTCGCGGCGCAGGATCACGGGGGGAACCGGTTCCGGCCCCGCCGCGAGCAGCGCCGAAACCGAGATTCGGCTGCCCTGGGCGGTCGGCACGCGCAGGGCGCCCAAACCGTCGACCCAGCGTGGCGAACCGCCGGCAGGCCCGGCTTCGCCCCAGTCCACGGAAAGTTCCACCGGCACCGGATCGTCGCGCCCCGGAGGCGCCGGAAAATCGGCGATACGGGTCCGGTTCATCGCGAGGGTCAGTTCGTCGGCCACCTGTTGCAGGGCGATGCCATGGGCGGCCAGAGCCTCGCGCCGGGGGATGGCCATCATGTCCTGACGCAGGTTTCCGGTATCGTCGCTGACCGCCAGAACCCCGGGGCGCCCGGCCAGAAGGCTCTTGATGCGATCGGCCGCGGCTCGCAGGGATTCAAGATCCTCGCCCTGAAGAACAACCGTGGCGGCATCGCCGCCGCCCGGGCCGCCGCTGCCGGCAACGACCTGAAGGCTTGCGCCGGGCTGGGCCAGGACAATCGGTTGCAGGCGATCGCGGATATCGGTCAGGTAGGTATGAGACAGGCGGCCCTTGCGCTGATCCAGATCGGTCAGGTTCAGAGACAGCCCGATCACCTCGGTTCCCGGCGTCCAGGCCAGACGGTCGGTGGAGCTCGTCTGGGCATAGGGGCTGCGCTGGCCCAGATGCAGGACAAGGCTTTCCAGCCAGGGTTCGGCACGAAGCGCATCGGCCAGGGCCACGCCCACGGCGCGCGACTGGTCGAGCGGGGTCCCCGGGGCCAGCTCCACCGTCGCTGCCATGTGGCGGTTGTCTTCCTTGGGATACATTTCCATGCTCAAGGTTCCGGCCAGCAGCAGGCCCGCAACCACAAGCGCCAGGGCGCCCCCGCTCCAGGCCACCGCCTGCCGGCGTCGCGCCACCACACGGCGGGCAAGGAATCCGTGAAGGGCCGAAGCCACCCAGTTCAGCGGCCTGTCCAGGGGGCCGGCGGATCCGCCGCCCTGCCCCAGAATTCGCCGCGAGGCCGGGATGGCCCAAAGAAAGGCAATGATGTAGCTCACCACAAGGCAGACAATCGCGGTCAGCGGCACCAGACGGATGAACTTGCCGCTGACCCCGCTGAGAAACAGCAGCGGCATCAGGGCCAGGATGGTTGTCATCTGTCCGGCGAAGGCAGGCAGGGCGTAGGTTCTGACCGTCCAGCGGGCGGCCTCGGCGAAACGAAGCCCGCGTTCCCGGGTGGCCTGCACCATTCCCTCGACGACCAGGATGAACACATCGACCATCAGCCCCAGCGCCAGCACCATGCCCACCACCACCAGGGTGTTCAGGGTCATCCCCATGGCCTGCAGCAGCAGAAGCGCGCCAAGGAAGGTGATGGGGACAGCCAGCCCGGCGATCAGCGCCGCCCGCCATGAAAGCAGCAGCACCAGAACGACGATCACGGCGATGATCGCCTGCACCGCATTCACGAAGACTTCGTGCAGCTTTTCCTTGACGATGATCGACTGATCGCTGGTGATCCGTGTCTCCACCCCCGGCGGAAGGGTGTGGGTTGCGAGCGTGTCCCGGGCCAGATCGACCAGCCTGACCGTATCGG
>JBJHAU010000190.1:0-4570 GCA_050480665.1 Alphaproteobacteria bacterium
ACGGCTGATGGACGCCAGCGTGCTGGTGGTCGGCGCGGGCGGTCTTGGTGCGCCGGTGCTGCTCTACCTTGCCGCCGCCGGGGTCGGGCGGATCGGCATCGTCGATGACGATCGGGTGGAACTTTCCAACCTTCAGCGCCAGGTGATCCACACGACGCAATCCCTCGGCACCGCGAAGACGGAAAGCGCAAGGGACAGGATGACCGCCCTCAATCCCGAACCGCGAATCGAGACCCATGCCCTGCGTCTTGAAGCCTCCAATGTCACGGATCTGATCGCGCCTTATGACATCATCGCCGATGGCAGCGACAATTTCGCAACCCGCTTCCTGCTGAACGATGCCTGCATGCTTCAGCGCAAGACTCTCGTTTCCGGCGCCCTGCTGCGGTTCGAAGGTCAGGTGGCCACTTGGCGTGGCCATGAACGCCACCTGCCCTGCTACCGCTGCCTGTTCCCCGCCCCGCCACCGCCGAACCTGATCCCCACCTGTTCCGAAGGCGGTGTCCTGGGCGCGGTGGCCGGTCTTGTGGGCTGCCTTCAAGCCACAGAAATCCTGAAGGAGATCACCGGGGTCGGCAAGGGGCTGGCAGGGCGCCTGATGGTGATCGATGCCCTGAACGCCGAGATCCGAACCGTCAGACTGCGCCCCGACCCTGCCTGCCCGCTTTGCGGCCCCTCCCCCACCCTGACCGATCTTTCGCACCATGGCTGAAACGCATTTCTTCCCGCACCGATCAGAGACACACCGTTTGCCCCGAAGAAGAAGCCTGTGGCCCCGGCTGGCGATGCTCTTCCTGCTCCCGGGTCTCCTGCTGGTGGCAGGGATCGCCCTGACCGGGGTGGCGGCAGGGGCAGCGGTCTCTGACCCCCCTTCTTCGGAAACCGCGTCGCGGCCGGGCGGCGAAACCGCTCCCATGGCCAGCACTTCGGGGCCGAGCGGCCTGCCGCTTCCCCGTTTCGCCAGCATCAATGCCCGGGAAGCCAACATGCGGGCCGGCCCCGGCCTGCGCTATCCGGTCAGCTGGGTGTACCACCGGCGCGGGCTGCCAGTGCGAATCATTGGTGAATTCGAGCATTGGCGTCAGGTGGAGGATTCGCGCGGAACCGTCGGCTGGATGCATCGTGCGGTGCTCAGCGGGCGACGGATGGCGATCATGGCCGCGCCTGCCGTTGTTCTGCGCCGGGCGATCGAGTCCTCCCCCCCGGTGGCACGGGCCGAGGCCGGTGCGATCGTGCGTCTGCTCCGCTGCCGCGAGGGCTGGTGCCGCATCGAGGCGGACGGGCTGAATGGCTATGTGCCCCAAAGCGCGATCTGGGGCACCCTGTCCGGCGAAACGGTCAACTAGACAGGAAAGCGGGAACAGGAGGAGCGGGGGCAGGAGGAAGGATTCCGGGGACGGGCACGCCCTTTCAGGAAAAACCCCCGCAGGCCACGGCCTTCAGGAAAAATCCTGGGCCAGGGCCTTGCGGGTCGCTTCCGGAAGGATCGCCACATGGGAATAGGCGGGATGCATGATCTGCAACGCCACCTTCGCGCCATCCTTGCGGAAGGCGGCGATCTGTTCGGACGTGAAGCGGAAATGCACGAAATGCACGCTGCCGGTGCGCGGCGGGCCGCCACGATCCGGCTCTGCCTGGCTTTCGGCCTGGCCCGTGATTTCTTCCCCATCGACCACAAGGGCCATGGCCTTTTCGACCCCGACCAGACTTTGCAGCGCCCGATCACGGCGTTCGGGATCGGTGATCTCGAACATCACCGTGGCCACCAGCTCGCGGCCATCGGGAACGAGGGGGTTGTAGGCCTCCAGCTCCTCGGCCAGCTGGGCTTCGCCGCCCCGTTCGGTATAGACCATCTCCTGAACCTGATGACGCATCGTCTCGAAGGTCTCGAAATAGAACATGGCGAAGGGGCCTACCGGAACCCGGCGATGTTCCTTGATCTTCAGGATTTCCTTCCGCCGCTCGGCGCGGATCGGCCTGTAGGCGGCGGGATCAAGAATGATGTCCTCGGGCCTGACATGACGGGGAGAATTCATGATCAGCCCTCCGGTCGGGCCAGCCCGTAGGCATAGGCCATGATTTCGATGGGATTGAGCGAACGGGGCGGGGTCGCCTTGTTCCCGCTATCATCCCCGGCACCGTTTCCTGTGGATGCGTCGAGCTTTTCCATGCCCTGAACGATGTGTTTTCCGGCCAGGGGACATTCAGAGACGACGAATCGCTTGCCCTCTTCCGCCGCCTTCCGGGCCACCGGCTTGCCAACCTTGAGCGCCACCGGGAAATTCTGCTTCTTGATTCCCCAGCTGCCACCATGGCCGGAGCAACGCTCGATCACCGTCACGTCGGATTCGGGAATCAGACGCAGCATCTCGGCGGCCTTCGGCCCCATGTTCTGGGCCCGGGCATGGCAGGCCAGATGCACCGTCACGCCGCCTTCAACCGGCGCCATGCCCGGGGCAAGGCCTTCGTTTTCGGCGATGTCCACCACATATTCCGAGAGATCACGCGTCGCCTTCGACAGCGCCAGCACATCCTGATAGGCAGGATCCGTTTCAGGCACGATCAGGGGCCATTCGAATTTCAGCATCAGCGCACAGGACGGCGTCAGCGCGATCACCGCATAGCCTTTCTCGATCCAGGGCTTGAAATAAGAGGCCGTGCGCCGGGCTCCCTCCGCCACCCGGGCCAGATCGCCATGTTCGAGCTGGGGCATCCCGCAGCAGCCGGGATAGCCCACTTCGGTTTCCACACCATTCCGGGCAAGGACGGCGCGGGCGGCCTCTCCGATTCCGGGATTGTTGTAATTCACGAAGCAGGTGGCATACAGGATCGCCTTGCGTCCGGCGGCCGGGGCTTCGGCATTGATTTCGGGCGGGGCGGCCTTGGCCCTTGCGGTGAAGGACTTGCCATGAAACTTCGGCAATTCCACCTCGCGATGCACTTCGGCCACGGCCTGAAGCACCGGCCTTGTCAGCGCGTTGCGGGTATCCGATGCCCAGTTCGCCAGCCCGGGAACCATCCCGGCCAGCTTGCCGTTGCGATCCGTTTCCGTGAGCTGCCGATCGGCGAAGCCGGTCTGCTTCTTTGCATGCTCCACGGCGCGGGCGCGGAGCATGAGGTGGGGAAAATCGAGATTGAATTCGTGGGGCGGCACATAGGGGCACTTCGTCATGAAGCACATGTCGCACAGGGTGCAGGCATCGATCACCGGCTTGAAATCGGCACTGTCGACACTGTCCAGCTCGCCGGTTTCGGATTCGTCGATCAGATCGAACAGGCGGGGGAAGGAATCGCAGAGATTGAAGCAGCGTCGACAGCCGTGGCAGATATCGAACACCCGCCGCAGCTCTTCATCCAGCCTGGCTTCATTGGTGAAATCGGGATCATTCCAATCGATCGGATGCCGCACCGGGGCACCCAGCCCGCCTTCGCTCATGATTCCATCCTTTCTGGTTCACCGCTCTGGGTCACCGCGCTTTTCAGGCCGCCTTCCCAAGTTTCCTGCCAAGTTTCCTGCCAAGTTCCCTGCCCATGTTCTCTTCCATGACAGCGCCCGGCCCGAACTCGGCCCCAACAGCCCGCACAGGCCACACAGGCCACAACGGAAGCGGGTTTCGGCGCCCTGGCGCCCCCGCCGTCATCGTCGGGCAGGGTTCCGCATTCAGGGCCTGCTTCTCAAGACTTCGGTCTGAGCCCTGTGATTCAGGACCAGGGGAGACCAGGGGGGGGACTAAGGGAGCATAGGGACTGGGGGGTGAAGCATGGAGGGCGCGACGGCGTTCCCCGCCGCGCCCTGCCGGCTTCGGCGGTCAGATGCCGTCGAGCGCCTTCTGGAAACGCCCGGCATGGGACTTTTCAGCCTTGGCCAGGGTTTCAAACCAGTCGGCGATTTCATCGAAACCCTCGTCGCGGGCTGTCTTGGCCATCGACGGATACATGTCGGTGTATTCGTGGGTTTCCCCGGCGATCGAAGCCTTCAGGTTCGCCGTGGTGTCGCCGATCGGCTCGCCGGTCGCAGGGTCGCCCACCTCTTCGAGAAATTCGAGATGGCCATGGGCATGACCGGTTTCGCCTTCCGCCGTCGAACGGAACACGGCCGAAACGTCGTTGAAGCCTTCGACATCGGCCTTCTGTGCGAAATACAGGTAACGGCGATTGGCCTGGGATTCGCCGGCGAAGGCGGCCTTCAGGTTCTCTTCGGTCTTGGTGCCTTTCAATGCAGGCATGGCTTGATCCTCCTTATCGTCTGCGGTGGGAAGGGGTACGGTCGGACAGGTTGTGATGGAAAACGCCAGATCGGCCCCGGCCCGTCGAGCCGGGATCCGCCTTTCGTGACGCCATGGAATCACACGCTTTATATAGGTGCGGAAAACAGCCGTGTCAACAGTTTAGAGTTCTTCTAATTTAGAAGACAAGGCCATGAATGATAATGATTATCAGTTCTCGGCCTTGACACGCACCACGACATCCACCCGCGCGATCCGCTGGCCTTCCGGCGGCTGGGGCAGGCGGGAAATCACCACATCCTCACCCTGGATATCGGCGAGTTCGGCGCTGTCTTCATCGTAGA
>JBJHAU010000191.1:0-4555 GCA_050480665.1 Alphaproteobacteria bacterium
CAGGCGGGTCACCGTCAGGCCAAGATGGTCCAGAAGCTTGCGAACCTCGCGGTTCTTGCCTTCGCGAATGCCGATCTCCACCCAGGCGTTGCTGCCGATCGTGCGTTCCAGGCGGGCCGCCACGGCCCCATAGCGGATTCCATCGATGGTGATCCCGTCCTTCAGGCGGGCCAGTGCGGCTTCATCCACGGTGCCGTGAACCCGCACCCGATAGCGGCGCAGCCAGCCCGTGGCCGGCAGCTCAAGGGCACGGGCGAGGGCCCCGTCATTGGTCAGAAGCAGCAGCCCTTCGGTGTTGAAATCCAGCCGCCCCACGGTGATCACCCGGGGCAGGGACGGGGGCAGATCGTCGAACACGGTGGGCCGCCCTTCGGGGTCGCGGGCGCTGGTGATCCGGCCCTTGCGCTTGTGATGACGCCACAAACGGGGCGCCTCGGCTTGTGGAAGCGCCGTGTCGTCGACGGCAATCTGATCCTCCGGGCCGACATTCAGGGCCGGGCTGGTCACGATCTGGCCGTTGACCGAAACCCGCCCCGCAGCGATCCAGCGTTCGGCTTCCCGCCGCGAACAGAGCCCGGCCCGGGCCATCCGTCGGGCGATCCGCTCCTTGCCGGCGGGGGCGGGGGGTTTGGCGGTCATGGCGCGCACCGCTTCATGGGGCTTCGCCCCGGCTTGCGGCCACCAGGGCCTCAAGCAATCTCTGATCCCCCCGGCTCAGAAGGAATTCGGGATGCCATTCCACGCCGATGCAGAACCGCCTGTCCGGCGCTTCGATGCCTTCGATCACCCCGTCGGGAGCGACGGCGTTGACGATGCAGTCCGGCGCGGGGCGGGCCACCGCCTGATGATGCGCGGAATTGACGGCCATCCGGGTTTCGCCGGTGATCCGATGCAGGCGGGTTCCGGGAAGGATCGCGATCTCGTGGCCCGGCTCGTCGCGCGGGTTGGGCTGTTCATGGGCCAGAGCATCGGGAATCGCATCGGGGATATGCTGGATCAGGGTTCCGCCCAGGGCCACGTTCAGAAGCTGTTCGCCACCACAGATTCCGAGGATCGGCAGGTCGCGGGCAAGGGCCGCGCGGGTCAGGGCCATTTCGAAGCCGGTGCGCCCCGGTTTCAGGCTCACGCTGTCATGAACATGGCGGTCGCCGAACAGGGCCGGGTCGACATCGAAGGCGCCGCCGGTGATCACCAGCCCATCGATCCGGTCCAGCATCGTCTCGACCAGGGCCGGTTCATGCGGCAGGGCGAAGGGAAGGCCGCCGGCTCTGGCCACGGCGCCGCAATAGTTTTCCCTGAGCGCATACCAGGGAAAACGGGAATAGCCGCCGCCCTCTTCACGGTCGAGGGTCAGGCCGATGACAGGCGGTGGTCGGGTCATGGCCGCACTCTAGGCGGCTCGGGGCTTGCAGGCAACGCGGATACGCGTCACTTTCCCGCCATGGATCGACCGACATCACCGATGGATCTTGCTCTCGCCGAGGCAAGGCGGGCTGCCGAAGCGGGCGAGGTGCCGGTCGGGGCCGTCGTTGTCGATGGCACGAGCGGCCGCGTGCTGGCCCGTGCCCACAACCGGACGGAGAGCCTGAACGATCCCACGGCCCATGCAGAACTGCTGGCGATCCGCGAGGCGGCACGGCTTGGGGGATCGCCGCGTCTTGTCGGCGCCGATCTGTACGTCACCCTCGAACCCTGCCCCATGTGCGCGGCGGCGATCAGCTTCGCCCGCATCCGCCGCCTCTATTTCGGGGCCTTCGATCCCAAGGGCGGCGGCGTCGAGCATGGCCCCCGGCTGTTCACCCTGCCCCAGTGCCATCATGCGCCGGAAGTGATCGGCGGCGTTCGCGAACGCGATGGCGCGGCCCTGCTGAAAGCCTTTTTCGCCGAAAGGCGCTAGGGGCGGCTTGCGGGGATCGCCCGAAAGCCGATATCGCTGCGGCAGAACCCGTCCGGGAAATCGATGGTCTCCACCGCCCGGTAGGCCCTGTCGCGGGCTTCGGCAAGGGTGCTGCCGCGCGCCGTCACATTCAGCGCCCGCCCGCCTGCGGCGACCAGTTGCCCCTGTTCCAGGGCGGTGCCGGCATGAAAGACCTTGACCCCTTCCATGGCGTCGGCTTTCGCGATTCCGCCAATCGCTCCCCCGCTCCGGACGGATCCGGGATAGCCTTTCGAGGCCAGAACCACCGTCATGGCCGGATCCTCGTGCCAGCGAAGGTCGAAATGCCTGAGCCCGCCGTGATGGGTGGCGAGCAGGGCGGGAACCAGATCGGATTTCAGGCGCATCATCAGGGCCTGGCATTCGGGATCGCCAAAGCGCACGTTGTATTCCAGAAGCCGGGGGATGCCTTCCTCGATCATCACCCCGGCATACAGAACGCCCTTGAAGGGGCATCCCCGCGCGGCCATTTCCGCGACCGTGGGTTCGATGATCCTGTCCATGATCCTTCCGGCCACCTCGGGGGTCACCACAGGGGCTGGCGAATAGGCGCCCATTCCGCCGGTGTTGGGCCCGCTGTCGCCATCGCCCACCCGCTTGTGATCCTGCGCCGAAGCCAGGGGCAGGGCCGTTTCGCCGTCGACAAGGGCAAAAAAGCTGGCCTCTTCGCCGCCCAGCCAGCTTTCGATCACCACCGAGGCTCCGGCCGCCCCGAAGCGCCCGCCATCGAGCATCGCCCGCACCGCTTCCTCGGCCTCGGCGCGGGTCTCGGCCATGATCACCCCCTTGCCGGCGGCAAGGCCATCGGCCTTGACGACGATCGGCGCACCGATGGCGTCGAGATGGGCGAGGGCCGGTTCCAGCGCGTCGAAGCTCTTCCAGGCGGCGGTGGGAATCTGGCGCGAGTCGCAGATCGATTTGGTGAAGGCCTTCGACCCTTCAAGCCGGGCTGCGCTCCGGCCGGGGCCGAACACCGCCACACCGTCTTCCGCGAGCTGGTCTGCAAGCCCTTCCACCAACGGCCCTTCCGGGCCGATCACCACCAGATCGATCCGGCGTTCGCGCACCAGGGCCCGGATGGCCCCGCTGTCCGTGGCCGCGATCGGCAGACATTCCGCCTCTTCGGCAATCCCGGGATTGCCCGGAGCGGCGAAGAGGGCATCGGTCAGGGACGAGGCGGCGATGGACCAGGCCAGGGCATGTTCCCGCCCCCCGGATCCGACAACAAGGATACGCATGCAGCTGGTGCTCCTCTGGCTTGGGTGTTTCCACCCTTGGCGCGGTTGCGGCGCATCTTGTAGCATCATTTCTCCATGTGCCGACAGGGAACCGACAGGATCCGTCATGAATGAACCCCTTCCCCCCGCCGCCGCCGGCCCCAATCTGCCGGTTCTGACCGTTTCGGAAATTGCCGGCGCGATCCGGAGGACGCTTGAGGATTCCTTTGGCCGTATCCGGGTTCGGGGCGAAATCTCGGGCCTGCGCCGCCCCGGCAGCGGCCATGTCTACATGGATCTGAAGGATGCGGATTCGCTGATCGCCACCGTCTGCTGGCGGGGGGTGGCCGGGCGGCTTTCGGTGCGGCCGGAAGACGGCATGGAGGTGATCGTGACCGGTCGGGTCACCACCTTCGGGCCGCAATCACGCTACCAGCTGATCGTCGAGGATCTGGAACTGGCCGGGGAAGGTGCCCTTCTGAAACTGATCGAGGAGCGCCGCCGCAGGCTGGCCTCGGAAGGTCTGTTCGATGAGGCGGCCAAGGCGCCGCTGCCGTTTCTGCCGGGGGTGATCGGGGTCGTCACCTCGCCCACCGGGGCTGTGATTCGCGATATCCTTCATCGGCTCGAAGATCGCTTTCCCCGCCATGTGCTGCTCTGGCCGGTGCGGGTGCAGGGCAGGGAGGCCCCGGCCGAGATTGCCGCCGCGATCGACGGGTTCAATGCCCTTCCCCCGGGCGGGGCGGTGCCACGGCCCGATCTCCTGATCGTGGCCCGGGGCGGAGGAAGCCTCGACGATCTGATGGCCTTCAACGAGGAAATCGTGGTGCGGGCTGCAGCCCGGTCGGCGATTCCCCTGATCTCCGCCGTGGGGCATGAAACCGATGTCACCCTGATCGATTTCGCCGCCGACAGGCGGGCGCCGACCCCGACAGCGGCGGCCGAAATGGCGGTTCCTGTTCGCCTCGATCTTGCCTCGAGAGTCCGCGAGAGCGGCACCCGGATGGGGCAGGCCATGCTGCGACGGCTGGACACGGACGCCACCCATCTCGACCGGCTCTGGCGCATTGCCGGCGATCCCCGCCGCCTCGTCGAGGAGAGCGCCCAGCGGCTCGACGGGCAGAGCGAACGCCTTGGCTTCGCGCTTGGCCGCTATCTGGAAAGCCTCGGTCGCCGCCTTGGCGAAGCCTCGGCCGGGCTGCGTCCGCGCGCGCTGGCCATGGCCCTGGATCACGGCGGCGAGCGCCTTGCCGCGCTTTCGCGAGGCCTCGGGCGCGAGACGGCGCGTCGCCTGGACGATGCGGAAACCCGGCTTGCCCGTGCCGCAAGGCTTCTTGCCGGACTGTCCTATCAGGGCGTGCTGGAGCGGGGCTTCGTGCTCGTGCGCGACGGCCGCGAGGGG
>JBJHAU010000192.1:0-4541 GCA_050480665.1 Alphaproteobacteria bacterium
AATGCTTTCGCGAGGGCAGGTGGCGGATGGGGTGGGATTCGAACCCACGAGGCGGTTGCCCGCCTGCCGGTTTTCAAGACCGGTGCCTTCAACCGCTCGGCCACCCATCCCGCGCAAGGCCCTTTTGGCCGCAAGGCCCCCGCACCCGCATGGCGGAGGCCCGGTCGGCCCGGGCGGAAACCGGCACAGGATAGGGCTTTGCGCCAAGGACGCAAGCCCGCCCTTGGGGCGGCTTCCCCCCGGCGTGGCCTTGCCCGCATCCTGCCCCGGCCCTGCTGCCGCGGGCCGTTTCTGCCGCGTTGCGGGAGAGGGGTTCAGGAGAGGGCTTTCCGAAGGGCGTTCCCATACTTCTGCCGTCACTTCTATCGTTCCTTCTGCCGTTCCTTCTACCGTTCCTTCTACCGTTCCTGTGGCCTGCTTCCCCACAAAAGCCCCATGGCGCCCCTTGCGAATTCGCCCATCGGCGGGGGAGGGGGCAGACAGAAAAAGGGCCCGGGACATCATCCGCCCGGGCCCCGAAGGATCAGCACTTTTCCGGTTCAGGTTACCCTCGGCTCACCCTCAGGTCACCCTTGGGGCAGCCTTGGGTCAACCTCAATTCACCCTCAATTCACCCTCAATTCACTGTGGTCAGCGCATTGGCGTGATCGATGACCGAGCGATCGAAACTGCCCAGCCGGGTCACGATATCCTGCATCGCCTGGCCCGAGACCGGCTCGACATCGATCCTGAGGCGCTCGGCCTCTTCCAGAAAGGCCGGGTCGGTCATCGTCCGGTCGAAGGAGGCACGCAGCGCCGCCAGACGATCAGCCGGAAGTTCGGGCGGGGCCACCAGCGGCCAGGCAATGGCCTGAGGCGCAAAGATCAGTTCCAGCGCCTGGCGATCCTTTTCGTCCCGGGCAAAGTCCATGATGAAGGGCGTGTCGGGAAGATCGCTCGCCTTCGACAGGCCCATCTGAACAAGAATGCGAATGTTGTTGTTCTGCAGCCATTCGGCAGAGCGGCTTTTCACGCTGCCCCAGGACCATCCGAAGCGGCCATCAACCTCGCCCCGCTCCATCGCCATGGTGACATCGTTGCCGCCGCTGTAGCCCGTCACGATACGGATCTTCGAGCCCGTAAGGTTCTTCACGATGGCGGGGAATCGCCCGGTGTCATCGGTAACACCGGTGGCGCCCACGATGATCTCGTGGGACTGCAGATCACTGAGGGTCCGCACCGGAGAGGTATGCCAGACAACGCCGACCGAAACCTCGGTGCTGGTGCTGCCAATGGCGTTCAGCCGGGTCGGATCGAAGCGGGCCCGATCCGGCTCGAAGATCGGATCGATGCCGTAGCTCCGGCTGATCATGCCAAGGGCGGTGCCGTCGCGGGGGGCTGCCTCGTAAAGGTTGAGAATCGCGCGAATGCTTCCCGAACCCGGCATGTTGCGCGGCACCATGGTCGGCGAGCCGGGAAGGTGGCGTGGCATGTGGCGGGACAGCAGACGCGCAGTGGCGTCATAGGTGCCGCCGGCCGAATAGCCGATGATCACATCGATCGTCTTGCCCTGATAGAAGGCGCCGACATCCTGTCCGGCCGCCGGAAGGGCCAGCAACACTCCGGCCGCGGCGAGTGCCCCGGCCTGTCCCAAACGCTTGATCATGGTACCTCTCCTGATGTTGCAGTTGCGGTGGTGAAGCGGGTGTCATGCCCCCGCCTTGGGTCTCTTTGTCTCCGGGATCGCTGCCCCGGGGTCTCTGCCCCGGGTTATCTGCTCCGGAACACTTCAGCATGCATGCCGTGAGTGCAAAGGCATGGATCCGGTCTCCTGTTACCGTCTCATGTCTCTTGTTTCTTGTCTCCTGTTTGATGTCACCTGTCTTCCTGTCATGCCCTTCATCCGGGGGGAGGGTGCCTTGGATCAGGCCTCGGCCCCGAAAAAGGCCCCGTCCTTGAACACCACGGGCACGGTCTTGTTTTCCTTCGAATCGCCGCGCAGTTCCGTTCCATCCAGGGCGATCCGGTAGGGCTTGGTCTGCCGCCGCGGGCTGGGGCTGGCCACGCGCAGCAGAACCAGAGGCTCTTCGCTGGTCGCGTGGAAACGGTAATAGCAGCCCTTGGGCAGCATCAGCCCCTCATAGGGGCCAAGGTCGAGGCTTTCCTCATCGGGGCCGAAGAAACGGGCGGATCCCTGAAGAATCACGAAGGCATGATCTTCCGAAGTATGGGCATGAAGCTCGTTCTCGCCCCCCGAGGCATAGACCTTCAGCCTGAGCACAAGATCTTCGGACGCGGCGATCACCGTATCGGTTCGTCCCTGATCGAGCAGCTGCGCCCGCAGGCGGAAGGAGCTCGGCGTCGTCTTGCGGGAAAGATCGTCTTCCTGCTGCTTGATGGCATCCGTGCCGATGGCGGGCGCGGTGTCGCGAATGGCGTGGTCCATGGGTTTCTCCCTGTCGCAAGAGGGCCGGCACGGTTGATCCGGCCGGTTTCATTGAGTGAGCATGAAGGGCGGCGCGACGCCCGAAGGCGCCGCGCCCCTGTTTCAGACCTTCAGGGGATTCAGATCTTCAGGCCATACAGATCCATCACGTTGCCCGCCATCAGCCGGGCCTGAAGATCGTAGTCGAGATGACCGATCTGCTTGGCCAGGAAGGCCCTGGAATGGGGCCAGGTCATGTTGGCGTGGGGATAGTCGCTCGACCACAGGCAGTTATCCTGCCCCCAGAACGCGAGCATCTGCGATCCCACCGTGTCGTCCATGAAGGTGGCATAGACATGATCGCGGAACAGCTCGCTCGGCAGGCGGGAAATCGGGAATTCCTCATGCGTGGAGCCGGGCTTCCGGAAGCGGTTGTAGTAGTAATCCCACTGCTGAAGCATGAATGGCGCCCAGCCGATCTCGCTTTCCACCAGTTCGATCTTCAGCCCCGGATGACGCTCGAACACGCCGGTCCAGACCAGATCGAAGACGGTGTTGATGGTGTCGGCGGTCTTGATGTTGACGGCACCGCGCACCGATTCGATCCCCTTCAGCTTGCTGCGATCATAGCTGTGCCCGCTCAGGATATGCAGGTTGATA
Organism: Alphaproteobacteria bacterium; assembly: GCA_050480665.1. Classification (GTDB taxonomy): domain Bacteria; phylum Pseudomonadota; class Alphaproteobacteria; order SMXQ01; family SMXQ01; genus JBJHAU01. The sequence continues at coordinate 3,065 of JBJHAU010000192.1, forward strand.
GGCAGTCCGATTTCCGCCGCAGCCGCCCAGAGGCGCTCGTAATGATCGGAGTTGAAGGGCAGCTTCGGATCCGGCACCTGCCAGATCAGCCCGCCCAGAAGCCCCATGTCGTTGCAGCGCTGCATCTCGCGGATTGCCTCGTCAATGTCGTAGACACAGAGGCAGGGCACGCCATAAAGCCGCTTGGGCGCGGTCTTGCAGTAGTCCGCCAGCCAGTCGTTATAGAGGCGGAAAGCCGCTTCCTGAGCCTTGTGAGGGGCGGAAAAAACCTGAAGCACCGAGGTCGGGTAAAGAATCTCGGCGGCCACCCCGTCAAGATCCATATGCTCGATCCTGAGCTTGGGATCGAGCCCGCCCTGGGGCCTGTTCGCGGCCGTGAAGACCCGGATCGCCGGAAGCTGCTCGCGGATGTCGGCGGGCAAGGCTTCCCAGAGCTTGGGATCCTCATCCACATGGGAATCGGCGGAGACGAGCAGGGTGGGGATATCCTTCGCCTTCTCGATGAAAACCGGCTCGATGGTCCGCGCCGAAAGATCTGCTGCGCTGCTGGCCATGATTCAACCTCTCTGTTCTGTGGGAATGGAAGCGGGAACGATCCCTCACCAGGCAAGGGTGCCTGCCCGAGAAACCGGGCCAGGAAAGCGGGCCAGAAAACCGGACCATGAAACCGGACCATGAAACCGGACCATGAAACCCTCTCGGGAAATCTCGCAGGGGAAAGGTCGGTCATTCCCGCCATTGGTGAAGGATGCTACCTCATGAGAGCGGCGGATTTAATATGAAAATATCAATTTAATTCTTCTATATTCTGCAACAATGAACGGGAACGGGCCGCGTCCGGGGTGGCCTGCGGAGCCCGTGCGCTCAGGACCCCTCCGTGACCGGGGCCTCTGCAAGGCACCAGGGGGCCGAGGAAAACCATGCCGCCGCGAAATCGACAAACAGGCGGACACGGGCGGGAAGGTGGCGCCGCGCCGGGTAGACCACATAGATCGATTCGTCCAGAAGGAACTGCTCTGCAAGCACTGTCTGCAAGCGGCCTGCCTCAAGGTCATCATGAATGCAGTAGCTGGGCAGGAAGGCGAGCCCCCTACCAAGCCGGGCCACGGCGGCAAGCAGGATCACACTGTTGCTCACCAGCCTGGGCGGGCCCTTGATCGAAAGGCTGCGCCTGCCGATCCGGCAAGGCCAGCCGGCAGAGGTGAAGTGGCCATGCACCAGGCACTCGTGCCGGACGATGTCGTGCGGATCGGCGGGCGCGCCGTGGCGTTCCAGATAGGCGGGCGCGGCGACAAGCTGCCAGCGGGTGGCGGCGATCCGTCGTGCCACCAGGCTGGAATCCTTCTGCTCAGTCAGGCGGATGGTGGCATCGAAACCGCTTTCAACCAGTCCCAGCGAACGGTTGGTCTGATCGGCCAGGGCGATCGACACGCCGATTTCCGGATAACGATCGGTAAAGGCGGAAATCAGGGATGCC
>JBJHAU010000193.1:0-4518 GCA_050480665.1 Alphaproteobacteria bacterium
CAAGGAAGAAGAAGGAGGCGCCATTCATGTGAATGTAGCGGATCAGCCAGCCCCAGTTCACATCGCGCATGATCCGCTCGACCGAGGCGAAGGCATGATCCACATGGGGCGTGTAATGCATCGCCATCAGCACCCCGGTCACGATCATGATCACCAGGATGATTCCGGCCAGGGAGCCGAAGTTCCACCAGTAGTTCAGGTTGCGCGGGGTCGGATATTCATGCAGCTCGTGCTGCATGAAGGTGAAGATCGGAAGCCGATGATCGATCCAGCGAACCACCCCGCCTTCGCCGGGCGTGGCCGTCCCTGATGGCTCATGAGACGCAGTCATGACAGATCCTTATGTTGCCGGGGGTTGCTAGCCGATGCGCAGGGTTGTGTCATCGAGATAGGTATAGTCCGGAACCTCGAGATTGGTCGGTGCCGGACCGCGGCGGATGCGCCCCGACGTGTCGTAATGGGACCCGTGGCAGGGGCAGAACCAGCCGCCGAATTCGCCGCGTGGCTCGCCAGGACGCTGGCCGAGGGGGATGCAGCCGAGATGGGTGCAGACACCGACCACAACCAGCCATTCCGGCTTCTGCACACGGTCGGCATCGCGTTCGGGGTCGGGCAGGGATGCCGTATCGTCGCTCCGGGCGCGGGCGATCTGGGCTTCGGTCCGATGATCGACGAAGACCGGCCGACCCCGCCATTTCACCGAGATCCTCTGGCCTTCCTGAATCGGGGAAAGGTCCACATCGATCGTGGCAAGGGCCAGGGTATCCTTGGCGGGGTTCATGCTGTCGATCAGCGGCCAGGCCACGGCGGCAACACCGGTGACGCCGAGGGCGGCGGTGGCGAGTGTCAGGAAATCGCGGCGGGTTTCGCCATTCTCCTGGTCCGGGGTTCGGGGGGGCTGGCCCTCGACGGAATCCGACATCGGCAGTTTCCTTTACACGCTGGAACGATCCTGCGGGAACGCACAACGGAGAACCGCCACCGCAAGCGGTGGCGCGTGTGGTTTCGGTGTCTGGGGTGTAATATAAATCGGCCCGGAAGCAAAGACCTAATCTGATCCCGCCCCCGGTTGGCGGGTCTGTTCCGCGGATTCCCGCCTGTCCCGATCCCTCGCCGGGCGGGGCAACAGGATCGGGATGAAAGGGCAACGACAGAAGCCACACAGTAGCCATGACAGAAGAGAAGACAGAGGAGCCTGCAGCGTGACACCACCTTCCGATCCCCGGCCCGGAAATCAGGGCGAATCCCGCCCCCTCAACCCGGACGCGAAAGCCTCCCCTGTTTCGGCTGCAACCCTCGAAGCGCGCAAGGAAGCGGCCCGGATCTGGTTCGAATCCCTGCGCGACCGGATCTGCCTGGCCTTCGAAAGCCTTGAAGACAGTCTGGAAGGCGAAGCCGCCGAGCGTGTCGGCGATCTGCCGCCGGGACGATTCATGCGCACCCCGTGGCGTCGCGATGATGCACAGGCCACACAAGGCGGCGGCGGGGTGATGTCGGTGATGCGGGGGCGGGTCTTCGAGAAGGTCGGGGTGAATGTCTCCACGGTCTGGGGCCGCTTTTCCGACGAGTTCGCCCGCCAGATTCCCGGCGCCAGCGAGGATCCGCGCTTCTGGGCCTCGGGAATCTCGCTGGTCGCCCACATGCGCTCGCCGCGGGTGCCGGCGGTGCACATGAACACCCGCCACATCGTCACCACCAGGGGCTGGTTCGGCGGCGGCGCCGACATCACCCCCATGTTCCCCGACAGTGCCGAGGCGAAAGAGGATGCCGCCGCCTTTCACGCCGGGCTCAAGGCGGCCTGCGATCGCGCCGATCCTGCCTATTACCCGCGCTTCAAGGCCTGGTGCGACCGCTATTTCTTCCTGCCGCACCGCAACGAACCGCGCGGGCTGGGCGGCATCTTTTACGACGATCTGGACAGCGGCGATTTCGAGGCCGATTTCGCCTTCACCCGCGACGTGGGCGAGGCCTTTCTCGAGATCTATCCGGCCTGTGTCGCCCGCCGCATGCATGACGGCTGGACCGAGGCGGAACGTGAGGCGCAGCTGATCCGGCGCGGCCGCTATGTGGAGTTCAACCTGCTCTACGACCGGGGCACCCAGTTCGGACTGCGGACCGGCGGCAACACCGAAGCCATCCTGATGAGCATGCCTCCCGAGGTTCGCTGGCCCTGACCTTGCGCGAAAACCGCCGCGAGCGGGATCAACCGCCTCTCTCGGGGGAAGATGGCGGGCTGTTGCGCAGCAGCGCATCCATCCGGGCCAGGCAGGCCTTCCGTCCCGGGCGGAAATCCTCGTCGATCCACCAGGATTCGACCGCTTCCATCACGGCGCCCACGGCCGGGCCCGGCGCCACACCCCGGGCCAGAACATCGGCGCCACTGAGCGGCAGGCTTGGCGGCATCCAGCGCGCGGCAAGATCGAGCAGGCGGCGATAGCCCTCCGCCCCGGCCACATGGGGGATCGCCGCATCGGGAGAACCGTCGCCGGACGCTTCCGACGTTTCTGACTCTTCCGACTTTTCAGACTCCTCAGACCAGGCAAGCAGGATCCGATCCCGGAACAGGGCATTGCCTTCGGCGTGGATCCTCCGCCGCGCCTCGGCATCAGCCATGCCGGCTGACGGGGCAAGGCCACTTGTGCAGAGGCTCTGGAGACGTTCGTTCTCCCTGCGGGAAAGCCGAAGACGCCGCGCGATCTGCCGGGCGCCTGCGGCATCGGTCTCGATCAGGGCGGCAAGCCGCAACAGGGGATCGACCGGCGAATCGGCCCCGATGGCGGATTCGATCCGGCAGAGCGCGGCCAGCCGGGCAAATCGGGTTCCTTCGGGCAATAGCGGCGCAAGAGCCCCGGCCTCGTTCATCAGGGCGAAGGCCGCCGCAGGATCGGGGCCCTCCATCATCCTTCGCAATTCGGACCAGACCCGTTCGCCCGAAAGCCGTGGCAGGAGCGAGGTCAGCGCGACGGCGGCCTCCCAGGCCGCCGGATCGGGCGGCGGGCGATCATAACAGGCAAAGAAGCGGAAGAACCGCAACAGGCGCAGCACATCCTCGCGGATCCGGGTTTCCGCATCGCCGACAAAACGGACCCGGCCAAGCTTCAGATCCTCGAGCCCGCCGAAGGGATCGAAGAGACGTCCGTCGGGCGCGACCGAAAGAGCGTTGATGGTGAAATCCCGCCGGGCCGCATCCTCGGTCCAGTCGTCGGTGAAGGCAACATCGGCATGACGCCCCCGGCTCTTCACGTCGCGGCGAAGCGTGGTGATCTCGAAATGCATGGCACCGATCACGGCGGTGACGGTGCCATGCGCGATGCCGGTGGGAATGGCCCGGATCCCCGCCTCCGCCAGCAGGGACATCACCCGTTCCGGCGGCTCCCGCGTGGCAATGTCGATATCCTTGACCGGACGTCCCAGAAGGGCATCGCGAACGCAGCCGCCGATGAAGCGGGGCTCATCGCCGCCCTGGCCGAGCGCGGCGATCACCTTGCGGGTTTCTTCCGCCATCATCCAGGGCTGGGGTTCGAGGCGGCCGGAAGGTTCCATCGCCCGGTCAGCGGCTCTCCGCCGGAACGATGCGCCCATCCTCGAAACGGGGGGGGGAATAGGTCTGGCCGGGATCGCCGGCATCGCCGATCAGGAAGACCGCGAGCAGGGTCACGATCAGCAGCGAGATCCCCGCCCCAAGAAGGAACGGCCAGGGCATCTCGGCAAGGCTTGGCGGCGGCTCGGCGCGCTTTCCGGCAAGGGTGCGACGAAGCTGGATCCAGTTCCACACCAGATAGACCAGGGTCGGGCCGATCAGCGGGAGAACGTAGGTGAAGAAGAGCCTGAACATGGGATCACGATTCCTGTCTTTGTCTCTCGTCCTGTCTTGTCGTCCTGTCTGGCGTCCTCACAGACCCCCAACACACGGTTCCCCAACACTCCGCTCACGCGTCCCTGTCCGGGAGACCGGCCTCGTGAGGAAACAGGGTGCCTGCCGCCTCCCCGTGCCAGATCTGGGCCACCCGGACGAGAATCCGCGCTGTCAGCCCGAAGATGAGCCAGCGTTCGTAAGGAATAGCATACATGCGCCGCTCCGTCCCGTCCGGGCCGCGATCGAGAAACCGGTGATTGCCCGGATCAAGGACAAAAGGCAGGGGAACCTCGAAGATCCCGGCGACCTCTTCCGCCTGGGCGACCGGTTCGAACGGAGCGACCAGACCGATGATCGGCGTGACCCTGTAACGCGAGATCGTCGCCCGCTGTTCCAGCGCCCCGAGGATCGTGACGCCTTCGGGATCGAGGCCCACCTCCTCGCGGGCTTCACGAAGGGCCGCCCCGACCGCACCGCCATCGCCATCTTCCATCCGCCCGCCCGGAAAACAGATCTGACCGGCATGATCGGGCAGATCGGCGCTGCGTTCCGTAAGCATGATGGTGATGCGGTCGCCGCGATCGATCAGCGGCACCAGCACCGCCGCAGGGCGGTAGACCGATCCCTGATCGGCCACGGGAACCCGGCGCTGATCCGGCCCG
>JBJHAU010000194.1:0-4490 GCA_050480665.1 Alphaproteobacteria bacterium
AGACAGCGATTCGACCGTGTAGCCGCACAGCGCCGCCGTGGCCGGATTGGTGCCATGGGCCGATTCCGGAACCAGAACCCGGCGGCGGCCGGACCCTGCCGCATCATGGGCGGCGCGGATCACCATCATGCCGCAAAGCTCGCCATGGGCCCCGGCCGCCGGACTGAGCGCCACCCGATCCATGCCCGTCAGCGTGGTGAGCCAATGGCTCAGGGACTCCATCAGTTCCAGAGCGCCCTGCACGGTGGACAAGGGTTGCAGCGGATGCAGATCGGCAAAACCGGGAAGCCGGGCCAGCCGCTCGTTCAGACGGGGATTATGCTTCATGGTGCAGGAGCCAAGCGGAAACATCCCCGCATCGATGGCATAATTCCGGGTGGACAATCGGGTGAAATGGCGCACCACCTCCGGTTCGGACAGGCCAGGCAGCCCGATAGGCGCCTTGCGTTCGAGCCCCGCAAGGCGGCCCTCGGGGATCGCAACCTCCGGCCAGTCCACACCGCAACGCTCAGGATCGCCCTGTTCGAACAGCAGCGATTCCTCGATCATCAGCGCCCGGTTTCCCGAGATCGTTCCGGCCGTCTCCTCGACAAAGCCATCCCCGGTAAGGGTTCCGCTTGCCCGTCTTGCCGTTTCGCTCATGACAAAGCCTTCCTCAGGGCCTCGCAAAGGCGATCCTCGTCGCCTTCCGCATTGGCTTCGGTGATGCAGACGATCAGCGCCTTCTCGAACCCCTGGCCCGGCCAGAGGCGGCTTGCCGGCACACCGGCATGGATTCCCTCGGCGGCCAGCCTGTCCACCAGGGGGTGGGCCTCGACGGGAAGACGCAGGGTGAATTCATTGAAGAAGGCTCCGGTCTCGAGCACAACCCCGGGCAGGGCCGCAAGCCGCTCGGCCAGAGCCGCCGCCCGGGCATGGTTGAGCGCCGCAAGCCGCCGCAGCCCGACATCTCCCAGAAGCGCCATGTGAATGGTGAAGGCCAGGGCGCAAAGCCCGGAATTGGTGCAGATGTTGGAGGTGGCCTTTTCCCTGCGAATGTGCTGCTCACGCGTGGAAAGGGTCAGCACATAGCCGCGCCGTCCGGCCGCATCGACGGTTTCCCCGGCAATGCGCCCGGGCATCTGGCGCACGAAGCCAAGACGGGTGGCAAACAGGCCCAGATAGGGGCCGCCGAAATTCAGCCCCACGCCCAGCCCCTGGCCTTCCCCCACCACGATGTCGGCGCCCATCTCTCCCGGCGAGGTGACAAGGCCAAGCGCCAGCGGCTCGGCGACGGCCACGATCAGCAGGGCCCCGGCCTCGTGACAGGCCTGGGCCAGCGCCCGATGATCGGCAAGGGTGCCGAAGGCATCGGGATACTGAACCACGACACAGGCGGTTTCGCCATCGATCGGGGGGAGCGGAGCCGCGCCTTGCAGATCCGCAGGGCCTTGATCCACAACCGCATCGCTGTAGCGAAGCAGGGTTTGGATCGCCCCGGCCCAATGCGGATGCAGCCCCCCCGAAAGCACCACCCGCCGCCGCCGTGTCAGGCGGCGAGCCATCAGCACCGCTTCCGCAGCGGCGCTGGCGCCGTCGTAGAGCGAAGCGTTGGCGATCTCCATACCCGTGAGCATGGCGACCTGTGTCTGGAATTCGAACAGATACTGCAGGGTGCCCTGGCTGATCTCCGGCTGATAGGGTGTGTAGGAAGTCAGGAATTCGCCACGCTGGATCAGATGATCCACCGCCGACGGAATGAAATGGCGATAGGCGCCGGCGCCAAGAAACGAGGCGACCTCCCCCGCTGGCCGGTTCTTTGCGGCAAGACGGGTCAATGTTCTTGCGACCGTCATTTCATCGGCATGATCGGGAAGGTCGAACCGCGCCGTTTTCCATGCCTCTTCCGGCACATCGGCGAACAGGGCCTGGACCGAATCCACCCCGATCACATCGAGCATCGCGCGGCGATCGGCATCCCCCAGCGGCAGATAACGCATCAATCGAGCCCTTCCACATAGGCACGATAGGCTTCTGCATCCATCAGCGCCGCCACCGCATCGGCATCGACCCCGGAGAGACGGACAAACCACCCCTCCCCTTCGGCATCGCCGTTGACCGTCTCGGGAGTATCCAGCAGACGATCATTCACGGCGACGACCTCGCCACCCACCGGGGCATAGACCTCGGACGCCGCCTTGACCGATTCCACCACGGCCATCTCCTCGCCCGGGTTCACCTTGCGGCCGGGTTCGGGCAATTCGACATAGACCACATCGCCCAGCTGGGACTGGGCATAGCTGCTGATTCCAACAGTGGCCACATCGCCTTCAAGGCGAACCCATTCATGTTCCGAGGTATAGCGGATAGGGCTCATCAGAGGTCTCCTGATCGGTTTCTGGCCTGTCCATTGCGGACATAGCGATGCGTGACAAAGGGCAGGGACACCACCTCGGCCTCGAGCCAGCGCCCACGCAGGGGCGCAAACAGCCGGGTTCCCGGTTCCGACAGCGCTGCGGGCACATAGCCCATGGCGATGGACAGGCCGAGGGTCGGGCTGAACCCGCCCGAGGTGACCCGGCCGAGGGCGGGTTCCTCCCTGTCGCGATGCAACGGGGCTCCCTCGCGAAGCGGGGCGCGACCATCGATCCTGAGCCCGACCCTGAGACGGGCGGGGCCTTCGGCCAACTCGGCCAGAATGCGGGCCGCGCCGGGAAATCCGCCCTCCTCACGGCGACGGCGGGGGATGCACCAGCCAAGGCGGGCCTGCCCCGGCGTGACGGTTTCATCCAGATCGTGGCCATAAAGGCAAAGTCCGGCCTCGAGCCTCAGGCTGTCGCGGGCCCCAAGGCCGATCGGTGCGGCCTCCTCATCGGCCAGCAGACGCTCCGCCAGGGATTCGGCAAGAACCGCAGGAACGCTGATCTCGAAGCCATCCTCTCCGGTATAGCCGGATCGGGATATGCGGCAGATCGCCCCTTCCAGCACGAATCGCGCCGCCTCCAGGAACCGCAGGGCGGCCACCCCGGGAAAGATCGTCTCCAGCACCCTTGCAGCGGCTGGTCCCTGAAGGGCAAGCAGCGCCTGATCGTCGAGAACCTCGAACGTGACATCCTGTCCAATTGCCGTCTGCAGACGGGCAAAATCCAGGGCCTTGCGGGCGGCATTGACCACCAGATACAGGCTTCCATCCTCTTCCGCAGTCACCATCAGATCATCGAGGATTCCACCATCCTCGGCGGTCAGAACGCCATAGCGCATCCGCCCCGGGGCCAGATCGCGATAGCCTCCCGGAGACAGCCGTTCCAGAACAACGGCGGCATCGGCACCCGCAAGGCGGGCCTGGCCCATATGCGAGACATCGAAAAGACCGGCCCGGCGGCGAACATGGCGATGTTCTTCAAGGATGCCGGAAGGATAGTGCAGCGGCATGGTATAGCCGGCAAACGGCACCATCCGCGCGCCACGGGCCTGGTGCAGGGCGGCGAGCGGGGTGGTCCTGAGGGTCTGCTGGCTGTCGGCTTCGGACACGAGGGGCTCCATGAATGGCAGTCCGGGCGCAATCTGCGCGCGGCCTGCCCCCTCTGTCCGAGAACCTGAAAGAATCACCGGCGAAGGGCCGGCTTACATCTTCGGTGAGACATCGCCAGCGGCGCTGTCTGCTTTCCAGAGTGTCATCCCCCTGCGGTCCGGGATGCCTGAGAGTTTCCGGGGCGGTTGCTCCTTCGGCGCCGGGCGCGGCCCAGGGGGCACGACCGGTCTCTCCCGCAGGGATCGTCTGACGTCCGGATCATCTTAGACGGACCTTGGCAAAGGTCAACCTTGGCAAGGATCAACCTTGGCAAGGATCAACCGGTCCGCCGTCCGCGGATGCCGTTCACGGCAGGGTTCCGGCCGGAAGCGGGGACACGGGCGGGCGCGGCGGGCTCAGTCTCTCGGCCTCGCCACGATTGTAGTCCAGCTGATCGGCGTCGAGCTGAAGCCCGAAGGCCACCGTATAGGCCGCTGCGGAACGGCCAGCGGTCAGCGGGATCATCTGCTGAAGCTGATCGGTGACAACGCCGCGATCCGCATTGGGCGGAAAGGCGACCACCACCTCGAAGATCCGCTTGTTGAGAATCTGGCGTTGCGGATCCACCACGGCCACGAAGTAGCGGATCTGCGCCTGACGCCCAAGATCGGCAGGACCGCGAAGGGCTTCGAAAGAAATATCGGTCTCGACCGCCACCCTCCCATCGCCATGGCGGCACTCGCCTCGAACACCGAGAATCCTCGCTTCGAATAGGATATCGGTCACATCGCGCCCGGGACCGTCGCGAAACACGGTCAGGCGATCCACGTCGTCGAGCACGGCAAGCCTCGGGCAGGGCGGCAGCGAGGATGCGGAAGAGCTGAAGGGGTTGAGCCGATCCGCCGTGGAACACCCGGCCAGAACAAGAGCCAGTGCAAGAAGCGGCAGCCTTGAGATCCGCATGACCATGAACACCTGTCGTTTCGGAATTGATGGGAAA
>JBJHAU010000195.1:0-4456 GCA_050480665.1 Alphaproteobacteria bacterium
GCGCCGGAGATTTTCCGTGCCTGATCGAAATCCATCAGACCAAGGGATTCCCCGATGGCGAAATGCTCGCGCGGGGTGAAGGGGAACTGCGGCAGGGTTCCGGCGCGACGAATCTCGACATTGGCGGATTCATCCTTCCCTTCGGGAACATCCGCGGAAGGAAGGTTCGGGATTTCCTGAAGGGCAAGATGAAGGGCCTGTTCTTCTTCACGGGCACGATCCTCGGCGGCAGCCTGGGCATCCTTGTCGCCGGAAACCTGCGCCAGAAGGTCGGCGATGTCCTCTCCCCGCCCCTTGCGGGCGCCGATCTCCTTCGACAGCGCATTGCGCCGGGTCTGGATATCCTGGGCCTCGGTCAGGGCGGCGCGGCGGGCGGCGTCTCTGGCAAGAAGACTTTCGGCCAAAGGCGCAAGGCCGCGGCGGGCCAGACCGGCGTCGAAAGCGGCGGGATCCTGACGCAGGAGTCGCAGATCATGCATAAGATAACTCCGGGGATAACTCCGGGGACGTCTCCGGGGACATCTTCGTGGACGGGGCAACGAAGGAAAGGGCGACAGTGAGAGAGGCAGCCCATGGGGCCTGCTGGCCTGGCCTCAATCGATGTCGGAATCCATGGCGGAATCCATGGCGGAACATTGTGCTCATGCGGATCCTGTTCAGGTGTTTGCGTCTTCCGTGAGATTTGCCGCCCTGCGCTTTTCGACCATGCGAACGGCAAGGATCGAAAGTTCGTAAAGCACGATAATCGGCAGGGCAAGACCGACCTGGCTGATCACATCGGGCGGAGTCAGCAGTGCGGCGACGATGAAAGTCAGGATCAGCGCGTATTTCCGCTTGGCGGCAAGGGTGTGTGCGGTCACAAGCCCGGCCCGGCCAAGAAGCATCAGCGCGACGGGAAGCTGGAAGCTCAACCCGAAGGCGAAGATCAGTTTCATCACAAGGGACAGGTATTCGGCGACCCGGGCTTCAAGCTGGATCGGCAGGGTGCTTGCACCTCCGGGCGTCTCGAAGCCCAGGAAGAACCGCCAGGCCAGCGGAAAGATCGCGTAATAGACAAGCGCGCCCCCCAGAAAGAACAGCACCGGCGTTGCCACAAGGAAGGGAAGGAAGGCGCGTTTCTCGTTCCGGTAGAGGCCGGGCGCGATGAAGATCCATAACTGGGTGGCGATGAAGGGGAAGGCAAGGAAAGCACCCGCCCAGAAGGCAACCTTCAGATAGGTGAAGAAGGTTTCCGTAAGCCCGGTATAGATCATTCTGCGCCCGTCCTCGGCGCTGGTCAGATCGGCAAGGGGACGCACCAGAAAGGCGAAGATCTCATCGGCGAAGGCATAGCAGGCGAGAAAGCCGACCAGCAGGGCCGCCAGGGAGTAGATCAGCCGACGGCGCAGCTCGACCAGATGATCCACAAGGCTCATCCGGGCATCGTCTGCCCCTTCGGTCACCGTTCCCGCCCCGATTCCGGCCCCGGCTCATCCCGGGTTTCAGGGGGCTGTGAAGCATCCCTGTCTTCGGACGCGGCTTTGGTCGGGGGATGATCGGTGATCTCCGCGACCCGTTCTCCCTGCGCTGCCCTGTTGTCAGCGGCAGGTTCCCGCAGGGTTCGGACGGGATCGAGGCGTTCCAGATCCTGAAATTCCTTTTGCAGATCCCGAACCCCGGATTCCCTTGCCATCGCCTCGATATTCTCCTGGAAATGGCTGGCGACAGCGCGCATCTGGCCGACCCACTGTCCAAGAGTATGCAGAACCTTTGGCAAATCCCTGGGGCCGATGATGAGAATCATCACGACGGCGATCACCATCATTTCGACCCAGCCCAGACTCAGCATCGATCGTGACCCGCGGATTTGTCATGGTGGAAAGGCCACAAGGCCAGGTGGAAACTCCGGAAGGCCGGGCGGAAAGCCCGCAAGGCCAAGAGACAATCCCGGCCATCAACCGCGGTTCGGGCCATCCTGATTCCTGGTTGCATCGGCTGTATTGGCAGGATCGGGCGGCCTGCCCTTGTCCGTCACGGAGTTTGTGTCCTGCTTGTCGTCTTCGGAAAGACCGGACTTGAAGTTCTTGATGCCCTTGGCAACATCGCCCATCACATGAGGCAGCTTGCCGGCGCCGAAGATGATCAGAATGATCACCAGGACGATCACAACCTGCCAGACGCCAATGCTCATGAACCGCCCTCCGGGAGGGGTGATGGATACCAGGCCGCGATCATGACAGAAACGCCAGGGCTGGGCAATGCACTCCTCGTAAGTGCCCGCTTCGTTCCCACGGATCCGGGCGTCATGAGGCAGGGTCCGGGGATCCGCGCGTCATGCGATTCCCATCCTCGTCGTCCATATCGTCCGTTTCCCGGTCTTCCTTCTGGTCCCTTTCTGCTTCCCCTTCCCCTGCCCCCTCTTCGCCGAGGGTGGCGGCTTCCAGCGAGCCGGCTTCATCCATGCTGTCCTCATTGTCGCCGAGCGTGTCGGAATCATCCGCTGCGGATTGCAGATCGGTGATCAGCATGGCGGGTCTCTTGTCGAGAAGGCCTGCGGCCTTCAACTCGCCAAGGCCAGGCAGCGCCTTGAGGGATTCGAGACCGAAATCGGTCAGGAATGACGGGCTCGTGCCCCAGGTGGTGGGGCGTCCTGCGGTCTGACGGCGCCCTTTGGGAACGATCCAGCCACAGGCAAGCAGGGTATCGAGGGTTCCACGATTGAGGCCGACACCCCGGATTTCCTCGATTTCCGCGCGGGTCACCGGCTGGTGATAGGCAATGATGGCCAGGGTTTCCATGGCCGCGCGCGAAAGCCTGCGCGACACGGTCTGGAAGGTTTTCATCTGTTCGGCAAGATCGTCGGCCGTGCGGAAGAACCAGCGGCCGCCCGCCTCCACCAGCACGATCCCTCTTGAGCGGTAATGCGCTTCAAGCCTTTCGAGCAGTGTTTCGATCTCGGCCCCGTCCGGCATCCGTTCGCGGATATGCTCCAGCGTCAGCGGCTCGGGCGAGGCGAACAGCATGGCTTCCAGAAGCCGCAGATGTTCGGGATGCGGCGGGCCATCAATGCCGGAGGCATCGCACACGCCGGAAGCCTCGTCTTCGCTCTCGGGAAGGGAATTAGGATGGTCCCGGGAAGCGGAGGGATCAGTCTTGGTCATCGGTTCGGTCCATGGTTCGGGAACGCAGGGAAATGGGGCGGAATGGACCGTCCTGTCGCAGTTCCGCCCGGCCTTCCCGCACCAGTTCGAGGGCTGCGGCAAAGGTCGAGGCGACCGCCGAACGGTGATGGATGGCATCGTTGATGGTTTCGGGAAGGAAGGCAAAAAGGTCTTTCCAGTCCATCGCCGTGCCAAGCAGATCGCGAAGGCGGATGACGGCCTGTTCCACGGAATAGAGATCCTGCCGGGCAATGTGCAGGGAATCATCGGCACTGCGCGAGCGAATGGCGCCATAGGCGCGTAGCAATTCATACAGATTGGGCTGGAACACCGCTTCGGTGACCACGGCGAACCCTTCGGGCGCACCCCGGGGAAAGCTGTCCCTGCCCAGAAGGGATCGGGAAAACAGCCGTTCCGCAGATTGTTGCATGGCTTCCAGACGGCGCAGACGAAAGGCGAGCGCTTCCGCCATCTGCTGGCCGCTCGGCTCTTCCTCGGGATCCTCGGGAAGCAGAAGCCTGGATTTCAGGAAGGCCAGCCATGCCGCCATGACGAGGTAATCGGCGGCAAGTTCCAGACGCAGATGACGGGCTTCGACGATGAAGGCGAGATACTGATCGGCAAGGGCCAGGATCGAGATCCGGGTCAGATCGACCTTCTGCTGCCGGGACAGGGTCAGCAGCAGGTCGATCGGTCCCTCGAATCCGTCGAGAGACAGGACGAGTTGCCCGTCAAGGCCGAGAATGATCGCTTCGTCATGGGCCGGTCCGGCATCCGGCCCCGCTCCTTCCCCGGCGGAGGCGGAAACGGGTTCTGGTCTCGATTCGGTTTCAGTCATGGCGCGAAGTCTACAGATGTCCGGTCAAACTTGCGATCAGTTCGATCAGCGCCCGGCTCGGTTCGCCGATCAGCCAGGAAAAGATGTTGAGATCGATCCCGATCTGGGCGCCCGCATAGGGCAAGAGGAACAAGGCTCCGATCAGGATCATCAGGCCGAACGGCTCGATCGCGGACAGGGGCCTTGCCAGGGAATCCGGCAGCAGCCCCACGGCGATGCGCCCGCCATCGAGCGGTGGCAGGGGAAGCAGGTTGAAGACGGCCAGCAAGACGTTGATGGTCACGAAATTCACAAGATTCTGCGCGAGCCACGGCCCCGCCCATTCGGGCAGCAGGGGGGCGGCATGGAGCAGCAGGGCAGCGAGAACGGCCAGCGCAAGATTCATGCCCGGTCCGGCGGCGGCAACCCAGACCATGTCGCGCCTTGGGCTGCGCAGCCTGGAAAAGTTCACGGGAACCGGTTTTGCATAGCCAAACAG
>JBJHAU010000196.1:0-4433 GCA_050480665.1 Alphaproteobacteria bacterium
GCATATGATCCGTGGCTACCGTGCCACCCTGCGCCAGTTCGAATCCACATCGCGCCACGAAGGCGAGACCCCCGATCCGGACCGGCTCGAAAAGCTCTACAGCCTGTGCGAGGCGCGAATCCTTCCGGAATGGGCGTCCCTGCGCCGCGCCGGCAATCGCCTGACCCGCCCCCTCGTCAAGGATGCGGAAGCCCTGGCCGCGACGAAGCTTTTCACCGAACGGGTTCTGACCCCCGATTTTCTGGTCGGCCCCATTTGGAACCGCAGCTATCGCAAGCCGTTCGGATATCCCGGCGATTTCGAGGTCATGAACTACGCCTATGAGGCAAGGCCCCGGGGCGCAACCCTGTATGAACGGCTTGTCCATCGCCTGGGGCTTGATTCCATCGCCTGCGTGACGACACGGATGCTTCATGTGCGCGGCCTGATCGCCGACCGTGTGGCGTCGCATCCGGCGGATCGGGCACCATGCCGGGTGATGAGCCTCGGCTGCGGTCCGGCGCGCGAGGTGCAGGACTACCTTCAGGCCCCCGCCCTGCCCTGTCCGGTGGTGTTCACGCTTGTCGATCAGGATGAACGCGCCCTGACGCAGGCCTATGAATCGTCCTATCCGCGCATTCTGCATCATGGCAACGGCTCGCAGCTTCACTGCCTTCAGACCTCCTTTGTCGAGCTGCTTCGCGCCGACAGAACCTTTGCCGCCCTGCCCCCCCAGGATCTGATCTACAGCGTCGGCCTGTTCGATTATCTGAGCCAGGCCCGTTGCGGCGCGCTGGCCGCCTCGCTCTATGCCATGCTGGCGCCCGGCGGTTCGCTGGTGATTGCCAACGTCGCGGATGTGGAGGACAGCGGGTTCTGGGCCAGCGAATTCATCTGCGACTGGACCATGGTCTTCCGCTCCCGCGAAGACATGACCGAACTTGGCCATGCCATCCCCGGCGCCCGGGTCTCTCTCGATTGCGACGAGACCGGCCAGGTTCTGATCCTGACCCTGACCAGACCCGATTCCCCCGCCCTGCCCTGCTAGGGCAGAATCTCGGCAGAGACGCCGCTTCCGGCCCTGTTTCCGGCCTTGCCTTCGGTTTTGTTTCCGGCTTCCGGCATGGCCCTGTCCGTTTCATCCAGCGGCGCGACCTCTGCGGCAGAATCGACGATGCAGGATGAGGGAAAATGGGCCACCACGGCGGTTCCCTTGCCCAGGGTGCTGTGAACGGTGACCTTGCCTCCGTGCAGCTCCATGATCCGTTTGACAAGGGGCAGCCCCAGGCCAAGCCCTTCATGGTTGCGGGCCGCGGCGCCCTCGACCTGGGTGAACGGCTCCATGATCCGTTCGATATCCTTCGGAGCAATGCCGATTCCGGTATCCACAACGCCAAGCCGCAGCATGGCGGTCTTCTCGTCCCGCTCCAGCGTCAGGCGAACCGATCCCCCCCTTGGGGTGAACTTGATGGCGTTGCTCAGAAGATTGCTCAGCACCTGTTTGGTCAGCCGGGCATCGGCCTCGATCCAGCAGAAGGGCAGCGCGCTTTCGAAACTTGTCCGCAAACCGGCCTCGGCCGCCTGGTTGCGAACCATCCGAAGGGCGGCCTCGGCCGTTTCCATCAGATCGAAACGGCTTTTCTGAAGCTCCAGCTTGTTGGCCTCGGCCCGCGAAAGATCGAGAATGTCGTTGATGATCTGCAAAAGATGCTGGCCGCTGCCGTGGATGTCGTTGATATAGCTGCGATATCGCTCGTTCCCGAGCGGGCCGAGCATCTCCATCTTCACGCATTCGGAAAAGCCGAGAATGGCGTTGAGGGGGGTGCGCAACTCGTGGCTGACCACGGCAAGGAATTCGCTTTTTGCGTGATTCGCCGCTTCCGAACGTTCCAGCAAGGCGCGGGAAAGCTTCATCTCTTCGGTCAGCAGCATGGTCGAGACGAAGTTTCGCCGCACATAGACTTCCTGGATATAGCTGCCGAACAGGCCAAGCCCACAGGCGACGACCAGAAAGAAATTGTTGGATATCAGGGTTGCATGCGACACAGGATTAAGCCAGAGGGCGGAAATCTGGTAGGCGATCACCAGGAAGGCGGCGATCAGCGCGGAATTGACAAAGCGAAGCCGGACCAGGGTCGAGCCGTAGATCACCACCAGGATCAATCCCGCGTAGTAGATGCCGTTGGCGGGTTCGGGAAGGATCGCGGTCATGGCGATGATGCCAAGCCCGGCGGTGGTCATGCAGGTGGCGAGAATGGTCTGGGCGTGGGGCAGGAAAAGACGGGGAAAGAACGTGCAGACCAGCCCCCCCGCCATGACCCCGCAGACCACCCCGAAGCGCAGGGTCCAGATGGCTGCAAGGGTTTCCTCGGCGACGTGATAATCGAGAATCCCGAAACTGGCATAGACCAGAACCGCGAAGCCGAGAGTCAGGCGCACAAGAGGAAGCGCCCGGCCCAGATCGTAATGGATATAGGCGCGCTCGATGTCGGGATTCCTGAAGCCGAGCGCCAGAAGGTTCAGGGCAAACGGATCCTTCAGGCCGGCCCTGCGATCCACCAGGTTGTCGGCTTGCCCTCCTGTCGGCATGAGAAAGCGCGACAGCATGGAAATCACGCGATCTCCCATCCGTTAGATTGCCGGTTGCATGCAGGTTGGCAGAACCGTAAGGGCGCAATTCTTAACGAAAGATGAAGATCGGGCGGGGGCCTTTTCCCGTTACGGATCTTCCCTTTCCGAACCGCCCCCGAAAAGGCTGTTCAGAAGCTCGCGAAGATTCACGCTCTCGGTCGGCACGGAGTCAAAATCCCTGCCCGAAAGAGGATCGGTGGTCTGGAACGGCCTGCCGGATCGGTGGGGAGCAACCGGGGCCGGATCTGCAGGCCGTGTCTCGGCAGGCGGGGTGGTGTCGGCGGCAGAGGCAGAATCCGGAACAAGGGGCGGTTCCAGAGCCCTCCACGGCGCAAGTTCCCCCCGGGCGTCAATCTTGAACAGTAGAATATCGCGCCGCCCGCTTTCATCGAGCGAGGTGCTGGTGCCTGCAAGCAGGAAACCACCATCCCTTGTGGGCAGGGCCTGATGAATCAGATCATCACCCTCATCGCCATAAAGTCGCTCCCAAAGGGGCTTGCCCTGATGGTCAAGGGCGATCAGACGAATGTCGCGCCCGGCCCCTTCCTCATGGCTGTGGCTGGCAAGCACCAGAAGTGTCCGATCATGAAGGCCAAGCCCGACCAGCCTGCCGGAGGGCTTGTCTCCGGCGGCAGAAGGCAAAGGCCCGAGACCAGCTTCGGACATGGCAGCATCCTCCTGTTTTGGAGACACGGAAAGGGAGGTTTCCCAGACGGGCTTGCCCTTGTCGTTCATGGCGAAGAGGCGGAATTCTGCATGCCCCTGTCCCGCCGCGATGAGGGTGCCGGACGGGAGAAGGTCTAGGGCGACGATCTCGAAATCCTGTCCCGTTTCCCCAAGGCTTCGCTGCCACAGCCTCTGGCCGTCACTGCCGAGACCCATGACGAAGCCATGGCGGGATGCTCTGTTTCCGGGCGTTTTCCTCCAACCGGCCAGAACAAGGGCATGGCCTTTGGCCTCGTTCCACAGAATCCGGGAATCGGCAATATGGTAATGCCAGGCTGTCTGCTCGTCGGGGGGAAGCGCCTGTTTGGCGATCGGCTGTCCCTCGCCATCGATGCGCAGAACGAAAGGCAGGCGCGAGGCGCCCGAGGGGCCCTCGATCCGTTCCGTGCCGATGGCGAGGCTGTCACGGGACTCCGCAAGGGGATGCAGATGGACAGGAAGATCATCACCCCCATCGCCAAATCGAAAGAACCACGGGAGCCCGCCGCGGGTGAGGCGCGGAAGGCCCAGGGTGTCGGCGCGGGCGAGGAAGGAAAAGCCGTCGATCCTGCCACCGAGAAGAAATCCTCCTCCCGGTTCCTGTATCGCCGTGTCGAGCCGGCCCACCAGCATGGGCGGTCCGATCACCCGTTGCCAGGCAAGGCGTCCCGCCGGATCGAAGCGAAGCAGCCAGGGCACGGTGCCGGTCCCTGTATCGTCGCCCTCATCGGGACGGTGCTGATAGGCGCCAGCCAGGACGAATCCGCCTTCCTCGGTCCGGGCAAGATGGTATGCGGCATCATCGCCCATACCGCCAAGACTGGCCACATGGTCGCGCCAGATCGTGGGGAGCGAAGGGCGGGTTTCCTCTCGGGGTGCGGCTGGTTCAGGAGCCCCGGCATCCTGGTCGGAAGCAGCTTCGTTCCCTTGTGAGGAGGCAATCTCGGGCACGGCCATGGCGATTCCGCCCGCCGGGAGCCCCGGACCGATGACAACAAGCATGACGGCAAGGAACGACAGGCCGGTTTTCATCAAGGGGGAGATCATGTGCGTGCGATGCGGAAAGAGAGGGCTTGCCTCACGATAGGCCAAAGGCTGCGCGACGCAAGCCCTTCCGC
>JBJHAU010000197.1:0-4405 GCA_050480665.1 Alphaproteobacteria bacterium
TGTCGTAATCGGGCTTCTGCATCAGCTCCAGGAACTGCCGGGCATAAGCGGAGAGGCTCTCCACATAGCGCCGCTGCCCCTCGGCGTAGATGGTGTCGAAGGCCAGCGATGACTTGCCCGAACCCGACAGGCCGGTCAGCACCACCAGGCGATCGCGGGGAATATCGATATCCACGTCCTTGAGATTATGTTCCCTTGCCCCGCGCAAGGAAATCTGCGGCCCATCCATGGGATGAATGGCCGATCCGGATCGTGAAACCCCGGATGAAGATCGCGAGGAAGAAGCAGACGAAGGAGCAGACCTAGGAGAAGACGTAAGAGAAGACATGGGGGTACGCCCTGTAACCGGCAGAAGGCGCCGCGAAAAGACCTGAATCGACGAAAGCTACACCATAACGGATGTCAGCGTGCGCGATTTCGGCTAGAGTCCCGCGAAATCGGAAACATAAGGAGATGCCTTTCATGTCAGGCAGCGTCAACAAGGTCATCCTGATCGGCAATCTGGGTCGCGATCCGGAGGTGAGGGCCATGCAGGATGGCGGGAAGATCGTTCAGCTCAATGTCGCCACATCCGAAACATGGCGCGACCGGGCATCCGGCGAGCGGAAGGAACGCACCGAGTGGCATCGGGTGGTCATCTTCAACGACCGGCTTGCCGAGGTGGCCGAAAAATACCTGCGCAAGGGCTCCAAGGTCTATCTCGAAGGCCAGCTTCAAACCCGCAAGTGGCAGGACAAGGAAGGCCAGGAACGCTACACCACCGAGGTGGTTCTGGGACGGTTCCGTGGCGAGCTGACCATGCTTGACGGACGCGGAGGCGAGGGGGGCGGTTCTGGCGGCCATGGCAACGATCAGGACTGGGGCGGAAACGATCAGGGCGACCGGCGCCGCGATACCGGTTCCCCGGCGGCCCGGGCCGATCTGGACGACGACATTCCCTTCTAACCCTTCCCGAATCCGCCGTCTCACTGGATCAAACCGGCGTGAACACCCTCTTGGGACGTGAACACCCTCTTGGGACGTGAACACCCTTTGTGTGAACACTCTGGCCGAACCATGGGGACGCTGGTGGCCGGCACGCCGGCCGAACATCATCGCGTTTCCTCATCCTGCCCGTCATGAAGGCTGCCGGCATAACGACCACAGGGTTCGACCCCCTGCGCCCGCCCCGGCCACCAGGGCGAAGCCCTCCTTGTCGTTGCGTCATAACATATTAGAAAACATAAGTTTTTCTGGGAAACTCTCATTGTTCCCAAAGTCCTGATCGACTATACTCAACCTCCGGCCACCACCTTCCGGTCGCGCCGTCCCCCTTGCCACAAAGCGGACCTGATCCTTGACCGATACCCCGCCCATTGATGACGCCCCGCCCCCTCTGCCGCCGGGGATTTCCACCATCACCATCGAAGAGGAGATGAAAAGCTCCTACCTCGACTATGCGATGAGTGTCATCGTCAGCCGCGCCCTGCCGGATGTGCGCGACGGGTTGAAGCCGGTTCACCGCCGCATCCTCTACGCGATGAAGGAAAACGGCTACGACTGGAACCGGCCGTTCCGGAAATCGGCTCGCATCGTCGGCGATGTGATGGGCAAATACCATCCGCATGGCGATTCCGCGATCTATGACGCCATGGTGCGGATGGCCCAGCCCTTCTCGATGCGCCTGCCGCTGATCGACGGCCAGGGCAATTTCGGATCCATGGATGGCGATCCCGCCGCGGCCATGCGATACACCGAGGCGCGGCTGTCCCGACCGGCCCACGACCTGCTCTCGGATATCGACAAGGAAACGGTCGACTTCCAGGACAATTACGATGGCAGCACCAGCGAACCCCTGGTTCTTCCGGCCCGGTTTCCCAATCTTCTCGTCAACGGCGCGGGCGGCATCGCCGTCGGCATGGCCACCAACATTCCGCCCCACAATCTGGGAGAAATCGTCGAAGCCTGCATGCTGCTTCTGGACGATCCGACGACCAGCATCGATCGCCTTCTGGAATGCGTGCCCGGGCCCGATTTCCCCACCGGAGGCCTGATCTACGGCGCGGCCGGAATCCGGGCCGCCTACCATACCGGGCGCGGCTCGGTCCTGATGCGCGGGCGCACCGAGTTCGAATCCATGGGGCGGGACCGGACGGCGATCATCATCACCGAGGTTCCCTATCAGGTGAACAAGGCGCGCATGATCGAACAGATCGCCGAGGTCGTGCGGGACAAGAAGGTGGAAGGCATTTCCGAACTGCGCGACGAATCCGATCGTCACGGAGTTCGCGTGGTGATCGAGCTGAAACGCGATGCCCAGCCCGAGGTGGTTCTCAATCAGCTTTACCGGTTCACGCCGTTGCAGACGAGCTTCGGCGTCAACATGCTGGCCCTGAACGGCGGCCGGCCGGTGATGATGACCCTGAAGGAAATCCTTGATGCCTTCATCGCCTTCCGCGAAGAGGTCATCACCCGACGCACGGTGCATGAGCTTGGCAAGGCTCGTGATCGCGCCCATACCCTGATCGGCCTGGCTCTTGCGGTGGCCAATCTGGACGAGGTCATCCGCCTGATCCGCGCCGCCAAGGATCCCGCCGTCGCCCGCGAGGCGCTGATCGACCGCGCCTGGCCGGCCATGGATGTCGCGCCACTGATTGCCATGGTGGATGAGCCGGGCAGGGTGGTGGTCGACGGCACCTACCGGATGTCGGAAGCCCAGGCCCGCGCCATTCTTGAACTTCGTCTGCATCGCCTGACCGGGCTGGAAAGGGAAAAGATTTCCGAGGAATTGACCAGCGTCTGCGATCAGATTCGCGACTTTCTCGAGATTCTGGGATCGCGTTCGCGCCTGCAGCGCCTGCTGCGCGACGAGCTGGAAGAGATCAGGACACAATTCGCCACCCCCCGGCGGACCGAACTGGTCGCTGCCGAGGCCGAGGTGGATATCGAGGATCTCATCCCCCGCGAAGACATGGTGGTCACGGTCAGCCATGCCGGCTATGTGAAGCGGGTTCCTCTCAAGGTCTACAGGGCGCAGCGACGCGGGGGCAGGGGTCGCTCCGGCATGGCGACCCGGGACGAGGATTTTGTCGCCCAGGTGTTCATCGTCAACACCCATACGCCGGTGCTGTTCTTCTCCTCACGCGGGATCGTCTACAAGCAGAAGGTCTACCGGCTGCCGCTCGGATCTCCGCAATCGCTGGGCAAGGCGCTGATCAACCTTCTGCCCCTCGAAGCGGGCGAGACCATCACGACCCTGATGCCTCTGGAGGATGACGAGGCCCAATCCACCGAACGCGATGTGATGTTCGCCACGGCCTCGGGCCATGTCAGGCGGAATCGCCTGGAAGATTTCGCCACCATCTATGCCAATGGCAAGATCGCCATGAAGCTGGATCCGGGAGACCGGCTCATTGGCGTTCACACCTGTGCGGCCGATCAGGATGTTCTGCTCGCCACCGATCATGGCCGCTGCATCCGTTTTCCGGTCACCGATGTGCGAATCTTCTCCGGCCGCAATTCCATCGGCAATCGCGGAATCCGGCTCGAGGATGGGGACAGTGTCATCTCCATGTCGATCCTCGACCATCAGGAGATCGAGACCGGAGAGCGCGCCGCCTATCTGCGCCAGGCGGCCGCCCTGCGTCGCGACCTGAGAGCCCAGCCCGGCGAGGATGAAGATGAGACCGCCATCGGTTCCGATCCGGATCCGGATCCGGAGGCTTCCGAGGCGGAGGCTGCCGAGAGCCCCACATCCCTTGATCCTGCCCGTTTCGAGGCGCTGGCCGCCTCTGAACAGTTCCTGCTGACCGTGGCCGACAACGGGTTCGGCAAACGCAGCTCCGCCTATGAATACCGGGTGACGAGACGGGGCGGGAAGGGGATCGAGCTGATGAAGCTTCAGACCCCGAAAACACGGGTGGCGGCAGCCTTTCCCATTGAGGATGTCGACCAGATCATGCTGGTGACCGATGGCGGCAAGCTGATCCGCACGCCTGTTGCCGATGTGCGCATTGCCGGACGGTCGACGCGCGGGGTGACCCTGTTCCGGATCGACGAGGACGAGCATATCGTCTCCGTCGCCCGTCTGGCAGAGGTCGGGGACGATGAGGATCCTCCCGGCGACGATGAAACGGAAGGCACGATTCCCGATACCCTTCCCGAAACCGGCGGTGCCGAGCCCACCCCCGGAGCGGGGGAGGAAAGCCAATGAGCCAGGCAAGAATCGGGGTCTATCCCGGCACCTTCGATCCTGTCACCTTCGGCCATCTCGACATCATCCGGCGGGCGACACGCATTGTTGATCATCTGATCGTCGGCATTGCCGTCAACGATGGCAAGGGGCCGCTGTTCACCCTGGAACAGCGCGCCGAAATGGTTCGGGAAGACATCGCCGCACTCGAGATCAATGGTGCGAAGGTGGAAG
>JBJHAU010000198.1:0-4400 GCA_050480665.1 Alphaproteobacteria bacterium
CCGCGGGCCTTTGCCCCGGCGTCTTGTCTGTGCGGCTGTTGTTTTTGCGGCCGTGTCGGACGGTTCGGTTCCGGGGGCGTGAGAAGCCTCAACAGGGCCGGGGAGAGCCAGGGCCCCCAGGATTTTGCAGGAGAAGATCATGACCATCCGCATGCAGCAGCCCGCCCCACCCCTTGCCGTTCCGCTCGCCGGAGGCGGCTTTTTCGATCTTGCAAGGACAACCCCTCGGAATTTCACCCTGATCGTTTTTTACCGGGGATACCATTGTCGCCGATGCAAGGATCTTCTGGGCGAGATCGATGCCCTTCTGCCGGAGTTCGAAAAGCGTGGGGTTGAAGTGGTGGCGGTCAGTTCCGACACGGCAGCCCAGGCGGAACGCTCCAGAAAGGAATGGAAGCTTGAAAGGCTCAGGATCGGCTTCGATTTCGATGTCGACATCGGGCGCCAGTGGGGGCTGTTCATTTCGCGGGGGATCAAGGAGGAAGAACCATCGATCTTCACCGAGCCGGGATTGTTTCTCGTCGACAGGGATGGCAGGTTGACCGTGGCCGTCATCAATTCGATCACCCGAATGCGGCCTTATCCCGGAGATGTTCTGGATACCATCGATCGTATCCTTGAGGTGCCGGATCTGGCCCGCGGCGAAGCCTGAAGGCTTTGCCCGGCCTTGCGGCATCGCCTTGCCCGTGATCGGGCCTCTGTCGATCTGATGGTGCGGATGAACGGCCAGGAGATTTCATTCGCGGCTCATCTGCGACTCTTCCGCGACTCATTCCGTGACGAAGGGTTGACGGGCGCGGTCCCGGCAGGGACGATGCCTCACCGACGATCCATCATCAGGAACGCAAGATGGCAAGACACCCCATCTTCGGGGGAAGATTTCCCCTTCCGGGACGTCTCGGAGAACCAGGCCTGCAGGAACCGGGCGTGCCGCCCCCTTCCGCTCCGGTTCGCAAGGGGCCTTTTTCGCGCGCCTGTTTCAGGGTTCTGATCGGGGAAGACGAAATCGCACTCTCTCACGTCTCGTCCCTGCATTGGGAAGAGGGGGAAAGGACCGATCCCGCGTTGCGCCGGCGGGTCACGCTGCGGCGGGCCGTGGGGCAGGACAGGACACTGTTCGAGTGGCGTCGTGCGGCGGCCCTTGGAAGGGGCGAGCCCCGCACCGTCTCCATCCTTCTGCTGGACGCGCCCGGTGGAGAGCCGGTCTCTCGATGGCAGCTTGTCGACGCACGGCCTGTCCGGTGGAGCGGCCCGGAGTTCGATGCCTTTTCCGATGGCATCGCCTTCGAGGAGCTGGAGATCACCTATGAATCGATCATCTGGTGAATCGATCGTCTGGCGCGATCATGCGCAAACGAGACAGGAGTGAACGAGACAGCCGCAAACGCAAAAGGAGGATGTTCACATGAGCCGTCCATTGGCGGGGTACCATTTTCAGGTCGAGTGGGGAGGAACCAGGCTGGGCTTCACCAGGGTCAGCGGGCTGGATATCGATACCGAGGTTCTGGAATACCGCGAGGGCAACAGCAAGGAGTCTGCGCCCATCAGGATTCCGGGTATGCGGAAATACACCAACATTGTCCTGAAGCGGGGGGTCTTGCGAGGAGACAACGAATTCTTCCAGTGGCTGAACGCGACCAGACATACGGTGCCGGAACGAAGGGACATGATCATCGCGCTCCTGAATGAAGAGCACGAGCCCACCATGGTCTGGCATGTGAGGGGCGCCTGGCCGGTGAAGGTTGTGGGCCCTGTGCTGGATGCGCTGAAAGGCCGTATCGCCATCGAGAGGCTGGAAATCGCCCATGAGGGGCTGACGGTGCAAAACGACTAGACCGCGTGGTCGGCGGATCGCAGATGATCCGGGCTGGCGCCGACACCGATGGCCCCGAATCGGCGGGATTGTGAAACCCTTTCGGACACGGGTTCAGCCTTGAGGGGCAGCGCCCCGAATCTTGCCCAGAGCAGGGCAAGGAGCCGGGGGCCGATCAAGGGTCCAGGCGTTGAGACGGCCCATGCGGGGGGTCTTCTTGTACTGATGACGGTCCATGCGGCGCAGGACATCGCGCAGGAAGGTGATGCCCTCGACCACATGCGGTCCCTTGTTGAGCATCACGCAATCGGCCCGCTGCGCCATTGCCGCATCGGTTGCCTCGGCGCGGCTGGCAAGGCCATCCTTGATCAACCCCTCCAGCACCTGGGTCGCCCAGACCACCGGGACGCGGGCCGCCTCACATAACCACAGGATTTCTTCCTGAATTTCAGACAGCCGGTTGAGGCCGATCTCGACCGCTAGATCCCCCCGGGCGATCATCACAGCCACGGGAACACGGGCGCCAGCTTCGGCGATCATCCAGGGCAGATTCGCGACTGCCCGCGGTGTCTCGATCTTCAGCACCAGCGCCGGCAAGGGGCGTCCGGAACCGACGGTTTCCATTGCCGAAAGAATGTCCCGCACGTCCTCCACCGTCTGCACGTAGGAAAACCCGACGATATCGGCCAGTTCGATGATGTCGCCCAGACGGGCACGATCATCTTTCGTCAGTGCCGGTTCGTCCAGCGCCAGACCCGGCAGATTCACGCCCTTGTCGATCTTGATCCGACCGCCTTTGGCGCGTGCATGGGTCACCTTCAGCTCAACCTGCTCGCCGTTCCGTTCGATGACACGGGCGCGCAGCACGCCATCATCGATCCAGACGGTATCGCCGGGGGAGAGCTTCGCCAGAACCTCCGGGTGCGACAAGCTGGCGGTATGAAGTTTTGCACGGCCTTTCGATTCAACCGGAACGACAGGCGCGAAGGCAAAGCGGTCGCCCGGATGCAGACGGATTTTTTTTCGGCCACTCACACCCGTAATCCGCAACTTGGGTCCCGCCAGATCCATCATCACCGGAACACGCCGCCCGGCCGCTGCCGCTGCGGAGCGCTGATGTGCGACCATCTGCCTCCACAGGCTGGAATCATCATGGGCGGTGTTGATCCGCAGGCAGTCGGCGCCGGCTACGATGAGGGCTTCGATGAAGGCCTGGTCCCTGGCCGCCTCCGAGGGGAGGGTGACCATGATACGGGTCGAGGGACTGCCGGCGCGGGCCTCGCCGAACAGCGCGTCGCGTCTGATCTCCAGCGTCCGGGTTGTGCTTTCGAAGGCGGTTTCATCCGGGTGCCGTGCTCCCGGAATGCCGGCCAGAGTCCCGAGCGTCGCCAGCACCGCATCGAGGGAAGCCATGACATGACCCTCGCATCGCCCCAGCGAAGAGAGGCCGAGTGCAGCAAGCGGTCTTTGCAGCGGCGCCAGGTCAGTCTGTCGCAACGCCAGCCACGCTGCAAGATTCGCGATCGATTCGGAAAAGCCTTTGCGTTCCGGCGCGACGGGCCATTTGGCCACAAGACGTGCCGCACCGGCCTCTACCTCGGTGCGCAGCTTTGTAAAAGTGGCATGAAGCCGGATCGCGGAACCGATGTCGGGAGCAGAACCGGACCCGGCCGTGGACTGCGCCACCTGGGGGGCGGTCGTAGCATTTCTCTTTCTCTGCCTCTTCCTGGATTCCAACGGGCTGGCCCCCCAAATAGGGTTGGTTTCTGGTCATGCCGTAGGGAAGTAGAGGCCGTCCGTGAAATCCTGCTGACATGCGGGAGAGAATTCCGAGGCCCGGCGCGTTTTTCCGGCGTTTCAAGCATGCCGGATGCGAGAAGATGCACGGCCACCCTGCCTGCGATGACAAGCGCGACGAGGAAGGCTTGCACCTTCATTCGCCAGATGTCGCGCACAAGCTTTCGATCCAGGGCACGAAGCCAGCGCATACCCGGGCCTTGCCTTGAGATATGGCGAAAGAACACGCCCGGATCGTGGTGGCACAGCTCTTGCGTTGGTTCCCGTGCAGGCGATCTCCAGCGCTCCACGGCATTTCCCGAATGCTGGCATACCTTGCAGTGTTGATGCCCTTCCATGTTCATTTTTTTTCAACCGAGGAAATAAAAATGCTTACAAATACAGCAAAAAAACGCCATCGCAGTATGCAGATGCCTTCATTGTGGTCCCCTTTTCGATTTCTGGCCAGGCCCATGGCAAAGCTTGCGTCAGGGGTGGCTCTGTTCGCCGCGCTCTGCATGCCGCTGGATACGGCGCATGCCCAGCAGCTTCCGCTGATCAAGATTCTTGCCACCGGAGGCACCATCGCCAACACGCCGGATGGCCGCCTTGCCGTCGAGGCGATCATTCAGGCGCTGCCTGAGGTCGAGGCCATCGCGCGCCTGCGCGTTGAAGATATTACCCGTGTCGGCAGTTCGAACCTCACCTGGCAGGAATTCATCGATACCGCCAAGGCGATCGAGCGAACCCTTGCCGAGGAAAAGGATGTGGATGGATTCCTCATCACCATCGGATCCAACACATCGGAGGA
>JBJHAU010000199.1:0-4365 GCA_050480665.1 Alphaproteobacteria bacterium
AGGTCCTTGCCAAAACCGGTACCGGTTACCTCGCAGACCGATTTGAGGATACGCAGCTTTTCACGATTGGCGATGTTCAGGGCAACCAGCCAGCCGGGAAAAAACTCGTAAACATTGGCTTGTGCAAGATCCGGCCGCCTGGGATAGATTTCCGCGATCGTGCGGGCAATGTGGTTGCGGGTACGCCCTTTGGCCTTCTCTGCCATCGCGGTGATGCATTGCGGATGCCGTTTTGCGATTTCGGAAAGTATATGAATGAAAGCTTCGTTGGCTTTTCGGGCGGTGCAGGACTGGCCATAGAGCTCGTAGCTGATCGTCTCTCTCGCCCCTCCGACGCGTGATGGTCTTGGCCGCGGCTTCAGGGGGCTTGCCTGATGATTTGGCGAGTCTTCCTTGTGGGATTTCACTGGCCGGGCTGGCTGGGAAGGCGTTTGCTGCCCCTGGGGCGGGCAGGGCGCCAGCGAAGATAGAAAGTCCTTTATATCCCTGGTTGTTGGGCGGTCCCCCGAGAGCGCTTCTGTCTGATCAGCCAGAAGTTCGATCAACAGGTCTTCTGGCGCCTCCACCAGCGATGTCCAAGCTTCAGGGATCTTTCGCGATGCTTCCCTGCGGGAGTTCAGGTCACGGTGGTCGCGCCAGGCATCTTCAAGCGCGTTCCCGCTTACTACCCGTTCGCGCTCGAGATATCGTTCAAGAATGCGGACGCAGTCATCAAGTGGCCGTTCATCAAGCCGCAGGCGGTGGACACGACGGTCTTCTTAATCCCCCTGACCTGCGGGAACATAAAAACTCCACTCGCGGCCATCCGTCAGAAGGCAGAGCGGTACACCTGCATGAAAGGCGTATTCGAAGAGTTGTCTTTCGCCGGCATCGGACTTGCCAACGTTCTTCACCTCGATGAAGACGGCCGCGCGGTTTGGAACCTGAAAAAGTGCGAAATCGACGCGCCCGTTACCGGATGTGTACTCGGGAGCCACCTGACCAGGGTCACTGTCATCCCAGCCGAGTGCGCGAAGAATGGGCAGAACGATTCCCAACGAAACCGAAGCCTCCTTCGGATAGGCCATTTTAGGGAGATTTTCGCGGATTTTGAGCAAGACCTCATCAAGCGGCATGAATCTCTCCAGTGGTTTTGGCTCCTCTGGGCAGATCTCGGTCGGATCAGGAAATCGGATCATCAATCCCCGCGCCGATCACAGCACGGAGATAATAGGCTTCACCGAACACGAAGCAATGACCCGTGTTTGGCCCCATTCGGCCATGACGAACCAGTATCTTGCCCTTGAACTGGCCCTGTCGATCGGATCGCTGTCGTCTGTTCCGGAAGGGGTCGATCCACTGTCAATCCGGAACGAATTGCTGGAAACCCTGAACGAAACTCGGAAATGGGGAGGGGAATCGGCAATGTTCCTCGGCCGGATCGAATCTGCGATCAGGCGGATCTATCCTAGCGGCCTCTCAACGAAACCGGGATACGCCGTTTAGGCCTTCACTCGCACGGCAAGGAGCCACCGTCAGGTATTGGGCAGGGATTCGCGCGCCGGATTTCTGCTTGCCCGGGTAATCTCGCCGTGAAGCCGTTTAGGCATAAGCTATTGAAAAATATGGTGGGCGCTGCTGGGATTGAACCAGCGACCCCTGCCGTGTGAAGACAGTCGCTTGCCAGAAAAGTGGCTGTTTTCTGCGGTCTGTTCACGGTGCTTTCGCCAAAATAGGCGGGTCTAAAACAAGAACATCGGCCCTTTTTGGTTCAAATGAACCATCGAACACTGTCCTGGTCAGGCTTCCAGCGCGGCGGCGGCATCCGCGAAGTGGTCGGGGGCGAATCTTGCATAGACGCGCTCCGTGATGCGTGAATCCTCATGCCCGAGGTATTGGGCGATCTTTGCCATGCTGATGCCGCTCTCTGCCATCCAGACAGCCGCCGTATGACGCAGGACATGGGGGGAGACGCCCTCCAGCCCCGCTCGATCGACAGCCGCCCTGAAGCCCTTGACGATGCGTTCTACAGGGGCGCCGGCATATTCGATGACGTGTTCGCAGGTCCGTGCCCTGTGGGCCTCTTCGAGCGCCTGCCGCGCCCTGTTGGTCATGGGCACCACCGCCCGCCCCTTGCGTCTGGCGACGCCCGGGGAGCGCAGGTCGATCCGGCCCCGGGCGAAGTCCACGCGATCCCATGTGAGTTCGAGCAGGGCCTTCGACCGCGCCGCCGTGGCCAGCGCGAGAATGACGAACAAGCGGATGTGTGGCGTGACGCAGGCCGAGACCAAGGCCTCGTATTCTTCGCGGGTCAAATGCCGATCCCTGGGCGCCGGTGCCGGCGGCAACGCGATGATCGCGGGTGTGTTCCTGTCGTGCCAGCGCAGCGCAGCCCGAAGGCACGAAAGCTCCTTGGCGACGGTGCCCGGTGCCCGGCCAGCATTGGCCCTCGCCTTCGCGTAGGACATGCAGAGCAGCTTGGTCACCTGATCGGGCCGGAGGTTGGCGAAGGTAGGCGCCAGAGCCTTCCATGCGTCGGCGATGCGCTGGATGGATGCGTTCCCGGCTTTCTCGCGCTCGTAGGCGGCGTATATCTCCGCGACGGTGCCTTCCGGGATGGCGAGGGACTTCAGGAAGTCGGCGAAGCGTCGGTCGGCTTCGGCACGATCCTTGGTGCGAAGGGAAGCGCGGCGGGTCTTGCCGTCATGATTCCAGACGACACACCATGCGCCCCTGAAGAGCTTGAGCCGATAGTCTGACATGCCTCGCCTGCCTCGATGCGGTCCACTTCTGCGGCGGAGACCCGGATTAAACGACCTATCCTGAATGCGCGCAACTGTCCGGCCCGGATCATGTCACGGACATGCTGCGGAGTGCATTCCCATCGGCTGGCGAGCTGCCCGGCGGTGAAGGGCTTGCGAGTGTCGGGCATCTTACCCCCAGACCAGCCATGCCAGCCCGGCCAGGGCGGCGAGGATCACGGCGACGATCAGTGCGCCGGCGAGGAAGACGGCGGTGAGGATCCGGGCGAGGGCGTCAAGCATCGCCCGGGCCCTTGCGGGGTGGGGGTGTGGTGGTCGTGACCGGATCGCCCAGGCCCATGGCCCGGGCATGATCGTCGAGGATCCTGGCGACGCGGCGGTGGGTTTCTGCAAACAGGCTGATAAGGACCCAGCGCTTGTGAGGATCGGCATCCTCGGAGGCGCATTCGAGGGCGCTGGCGGCGAGCCTGGATGCGGCTTCGTCCATCCCCGTGGTGTCCAGGGATATCTCGATCTTCTGCTCTTTCGCGGCCATGGTGATGGTCCTTTCAGTCGGTGCGGCGGAGGAAATCGGGGATCTTCGTGAGATCCTCGCTTGCGTCGGTAACGGTGACGGAGGCTACGGCAGCGGGTGATCTGGCGGCCGGGGCGGAGGATTCCGCCGTGGCCTGTTCCGGCTCCGGCTGTTGTTCCTGTTCCGGGCCCTCTTCGGGCTCGGGTTCCGAGGGCTGGTCGGGGGGTTCGGCGGCCGGGTCGATCAGGGCCGGCAGGGGGAGGTTGTGAGCCCTGGCCAGCCATTGCCATGTGGCGCGGGCGCTCATCCCCGCAAGGATTCCCGCACCGCCCCAGCGGATGTGCGCGGCCGAGGTTCTGGCCAGGTTGTCGGCGGTGATGGCGGCGAAGAGGGCGGTGGTCATGATTCGCCCCTTTTGACGCCGGACAGAATCTCGTTCATGAGCCTCTGGCCGTATTCCTGTGTGTCGTGGAAAGCGGGATGCTCCGGGTCGGTCGGGTGCCATCCGAGCATGTATCCGCCCGCCTCACGCAGGCGCTTGTTCTCTTCCCGCAGCCGCTCGATCTCGTCTGCGGCTAACAACAAAATGTCCAGTTCGTGAGACAGCGGGTTGTTCCATGCCAAGTAGGTTTGCCGCAGTCGCTCTACAATATCAGTCATCGGTTGTTTCCTCGTCATCGTCCGTTGTCGTGTCGCCAAGCATCATCCCTGTGATGGCGTCGGCGAGGCGTTCCCGGCGAATGAGATAATTCGCGGGCTTCTCAGGGTCGCGCTGTTCGACGATGCGCGCTGCCGCTTCGGCAACCACCGGAATCGCCCTGTCTGCATCGCCCAGCCACCCCGACCTTTTTTCATCAGAAAGCGTGTCCCACGGCTGGTCGCACAAGTCGCTGCCATCGCCCCGGATGGCTTCGGCAACCCGATCTCGTAGGCTTCTCAGTTCAGTGAGTGTCATCGGTTGCCTCCTTCCGTGCCTTCAGTGCAGCGATGCAGAGGGCGAGGGCGGGGGTGGCCCCAACCCCGAACGGGCCAATCTCGGTCAGGTCGCAGATCAAAGCTTCTTCGTAGTCGGCGGTGTCCTTGGGTAGAACCGCCTCATAGATCGTTTTG
>JBJHAU010000200.1:0-4316 GCA_050480665.1 Alphaproteobacteria bacterium
CTGATGCGGCACCAGCCAGTCGATATCCCCGGGATCAAGGGCGTTGGCCTCGAGAGCCTCGTGCACCACCCCGGAAAGACGCTGGACCGCATGACGAAAGACCTCGCGCCCCTGCATGATGACCACACCGCTGGTCCTGGTCGAGGAAACCCCGCCATTGGTATGAAGAAGATCATGCTGGCGGCCATCCGAATGCAGATGGGTCGAAAGGATACCCCGGGCCTGTGCCCCGTCGCGGGGCGCATCTTCGGCCGTCATCACGACGGCGCCGGCGCCATCGCCGAACAGCACGCAGGTGGTGCGATCCTTCCAGTCGAGAACCCGCGAAAACGTCTCTGCACCGATCACCAGGGCCGATTTTCCCTGTCCCAGCCGCAGGAAATTGTCGGCAACGGCAAGGGCATAGATGAAGCCGGAACAGGCGGCCTGTACATCGAAGGCACAGCCGGTATCGGCGCCGATCGCTTCCTGGACACGGGTGGCCGTGGCGGGAAAGGTCTCGTCAGGCGTGGCCGTGGCAAGAACGATGAAATCGATGCTCTCGCCCCGCATTCCGGCACGGGACAGGGCCTCCTCGGCGGCATGAATGGCCAGCATCGAGGTGGTTTCCCCTTCGCGGGCAATATGGCGCTGACGGATCCCCGTCCTTTCAACGATCCAGGAATCGGAGGTATCGACCGATTTTGCCAGATCATCATTGGTCACGACCTGTTCGGGAAGATAGGCCCCCCACCCGCGAATGACCGACCGGCGCGCCATCAGGAACGCATACCGGCAGAGGCGACCGCGTCACCCGTGGGTGACGCCGTGTCGGCACCCGCGTTGCGGGCGAATTCTTCCATGATGCGATCGTTGAAACCGCCACGAATCATGTCGACCCCCACCCCGATGGCGTTGGAAAAGCCGAAGGCATCGGTGCCGCCATGGCTCTTGATCACGATGCCGTTGAGTCCGAGAAACATGGCGCCATTGTAACGCCTGGGATCAAGCTTCGCCCTGAGCTTCTGCAAGGCCTTGCGCGCAAAGAGATAGCCGATCCGTGCGGAAAGGCTGCTCTTGAAACTGTTCCGGAGATAGCCTGCATACATGCGGGCGATTCCTTCGGCGGTCTTGAGGGCGACATTGCCGCTGAAGCCGTCGCTGACCACCACATCCGCAGCGCCGTTCCATACGGCATCGCCTTCAACGAAGCCGCAGAAATCGGTCTTCAGATCCATGGCTCGCAGCATCGCGGCCGCTTCCCGGATGGTCTCGTGTCCCTTGACCTCTTCCTCACCTACATTGAGCAGGCCGATTGTTGGCCTGTCGAGGCCCAGCACCGTTCGCGCGAAAACCTCGCCCATCACGGCAAAATCGACAAGGTTGCGGGAATCGCACTGGATGTTGGCGCCAAGATCGAGCAGCACCGATTCCGAGCGCGCGGTCGGCACCACCGAGGCAATGGCCGGACGGGAAATCCCCGGAAGGGTGCGAAGCCGCAATTTTGCCATGGCCATCAGGGCCCCGGTATTGCCGGCGGAGACGATTCCCTGGGCTTCGCCGGTCTTGACCGCATCGATGGCAAGCGCCATGGAGGATTGCGCTCCCTTGCGGAGAGCCTGGGAAGGCTTGTCATCCCCGGCAATGGCCACATCGGTATGGCGCAGGTCCACCACATCGGCGAGAGCCTTGTGGCGGCCGAGAAGAGGCTCGATCTTTCGGGAATCGCCGTAGATCAGGAAATGCACGTCAGGATACCGGCTGCGGGCCATGCCCGCACCCCTGACGACGATCCCGGGGGCATCGTCGCCGCCCATGCCGTCAAGCGCCAGGGTCAACCGCATGGTTTTCTCCCCAACAGGATCATGATCCCCTCAACCGTGCTCACCCGCCGTGTCCGCCAGCCACGTTGACCAGCCATGCCTGCGCCAGCGCAGGGCTGCGGCAAGGGCCCTCCTCCGCAAGGGGTGAGAGAGGAATCAGACCGCAGACTCGGTCTCGACCACCTCGCGCCCGTCGTAATAGCCACAGGACGGGCAGACGTGATGAGGCCTTTTCAATTCGCCACAGTTGGGGCACTCATGATGAGCCGCCACGCGCAGGGCGTGATGGGAACGGCGCATGTCGCGGCGCGACTTGGAAACCTTGGTCTTGGGAACAGCCATCGTTCTTTACTCTCGGTCGCAGATCGGGCCGGAACAGGGTCCGGCTTCCGGGTTGCAGTCTCTTACCCGCTTATCGACGACGGGGCAAGGGACTTGCACGGGGTTTGGTGTGCAGGACTGGGGTGTGTGGCCCAGACAATGCCGAAGGGTGAGGCGCACTGCAAGCCTTGTTTTATCATGATCAGGGCCACGATCCCCCGTCACCGGGCCCGATGCCGGGCTCTAGGATTTCATGGCATCGGGCGCACGCGATGCGGTGGGCGATCGTGGGTAGGGATCGAGCATCACGCCGAAATGTTCGGCAGCGATCTCGCCGACATCGAGAAGATCTCCGGAAAGAGGCTCGATCTCGTCCTCATCCCCGGCTTCGGGCGTCGTCACGATGATGACAACCTCGCGGGATGGCTTGCTCCGCCCCAAATCACGGGAATAGAGGCGGGTCAGCGGTTCGTCCATGGTTGCCTCGACCGGATCGAGCGTGACAACACAACTCTGCGCATAGGCGGCCTGCACCCGCGCACCGAGAAGAACACGGCGCCCTCTTGAGAGGATCTCGACCCGGCCCGAACAGGAGAGCCGATCCAGCCGCAAAAGGCCAAACCGGAGCGCCAGAGCCGCGCATTCCCGGGCATCGGCCTCGAACGAAAAATCCCTGCTCTCTGCGCCACTGCCCACGGGAAGGGTGCGCGAGAACTCCGGTTCTGCGGATTCCGGGGCGTGCATGGTCGTTTCAGGAATCCTCTGTGGCTGTCGCAGAAAGGGGTTTGCCGGGGATTTCGCCGGGCATTCCGAAGGAAAGCGCCCCTTCCATCAGGCTTTCGTCGTCAAGCGTGGCCAGGGCTCTTGCGGCAGCTTCGACATAGATCGCCATGCGCTCCGCCATACCGGGAGGAGGAGCGCCGTTATAGAGGTTCCGGCCAAGGGCGGTGGCAAGCGCATCCTGACCTTCGGCCAGGCCGGTTTCATAGGCACGGACACGGCCGAAATAGGCGCTCGCCAGTTTCTTCACCCTCGGACCAACCCCGAGATCGCCGACACCGAGCTCTCGCAGATTGCGATCCATGTCGAGAAAGGTCAGATCGAAAAGGGCCTGGGCCTGCTGCGCGGGTTCCCCGCCTCCTCCCTTTCCCGCTGCATCTTCCGACAAGGGCCTCGAACCTGTCAGCCTCCGCAAGACGAGAAACAGATGCAGGGCGATCATCTCGAAACGGCCTTCGGGCGTGTCGGCAACACCGAGATCGGCATAGAAGACAGGAAGGCGCGCCTGAGCCACGAGCGCGGCGTAGAGCACTTCCGCCCGTTGGCGTCGCCGACGCGCGGCCCTCCAGCGGCCCGGGCTCAACAGCATGGGGAAGCCCGACGGCAAACGGACAGTCGCTTCGTGCCTTGCTTCGGATGCACCATGGTTGACAGAGTCCCTCGGCAATGGATAGATCAGGGGCAGCGGCAGGATGCCGCAGCGAGCCGCCCCGCCCGAACCATCCTGACGAAGAACCGGCAGGAAATCCCGGATCGGCGGGCAGGATCCGGCCCTGGCCCGGCCATAGATGGATCAGTCGATCCGGCCCGTCAAGCCCGGCCTGCGGCATCGGCTGCATGGCCTTTGCTTCCGGGCCCAGATGAGAGGTTTTCAGGGATCCCATGATTCATTTGCCGCTTGTGACCCGTGCCGGCCGTGCTTTCCGCCGTGCCACATTGCCCGCCCTGATGGCCGCAGGGATTCTGACCGTTTCCGGATGCGCGCCGGACATCCATGTGCGGGGCAATGTCGTCGATCCCGATCGACTTGCCCTGCTTCAGCCCGGCACCCACACCAGGGAGGCCGTTCGCGACATTCTCGGCCTTCCCACCACCTATGGCCCCTTTGATGACGAGACCTGGTATTACATCAGCCAGATCGATACCCTTCCCGTCCTCTCCCGACCCCGTGTTCTG
This sequence comes from Alphaproteobacteria bacterium, assembly GCA_050480665.1. Classification (GTDB taxonomy): domain Bacteria; phylum Pseudomonadota; class Alphaproteobacteria; order SMXQ01; family SMXQ01; genus JBJHAU01. The sequence continues at coordinate 4,080 of JBJHAU010000200.1, forward strand.
GAACGCAACATTGTCGCCGTGACATTCGACGAGCGGGGCCGTCTTGCCTCGGTTGCCCAGTTCGCCCTTGAAGATGGGCAGGATATCACCCCCGTCGCCCGGGTCACGCCAACCCCGGGGCGGGAATTCACCCTGCTGCAACAGCTGATCGGCAATCTCGGTCGGTTCGAGACCGACTGAAACCCGCCCTGCCCTTTTCCCGGCATTCCCGGCTTCTGTACCCAACCTGGGCCTGAA
>JBJHAU010000201.1:0-4306 GCA_050480665.1 Alphaproteobacteria bacterium
AGTTTTGAAAACATATCGATATCGTGGAACCCCACGGGGAAGGGATAAGCGGTGCCTGCCGGAATCCGGTCCGGATTTGCCATCATGGTCGTTGTCGCGCTGATGCACGTTGCCATGACAACGCGCGCGGCGGCGGATGATCTGCTTGTCTTCGCGGCCGCGAGCCTCACCCATGCCCTCAACCGGATTGGCGACAGCTGGACAACTGAGACCGGGCACCGGGCGGTGATGTCCTTTGCCGGCTCCTCTGTGCTCGCCCGTCAGATTCAGCGGGGGGCACCCGCCGATATCTTCATCTCAGCCAGCGTGGACTGGATGGATGCGATCGAGGCGTCGGGCGATCTTCGAAAAGGTACGCGCCGCGACCTGCTCGGGAACACGCTCGTGCTGATTGCACATGGCCGCAGTACGACGCCTGTCACGATCGACAGAAACCTTGATCTTGTGGGCATGCTGGGTCGCGGGCGGCTGTCGATGGCCATGGTCGATGCTGTGCCGGCCGGGATCTACGGCAAGGAGGCGCTGGTCTCGATGGGGTTATGGGAGAGGGTGGTCCCGCTGGTCGTCCAGTCCTACAATGTTCGCTCGGCGCTGGCCTTCGTGGCGAGGGGGGAGGCTCCCTTCGGGATCGTCTACGCCACCGATGCGGTGATCGAGGACAATGTCTCGATCCTTGGCGTCTTTCCTGAGGGAAGCCACCCGCCAATCATCTATCCGGTCGCGATCACGAGGCAGGGCAACAATCCTCGGGCGCCCGCATTCCTTGCCTATCTGTTTTCGGAGCGTGCGGCGGAGATCTGGCGTTCCTTTGGCTTTGCTGTTGCCGAGTGATGGGCGAAATCCTGGTATCCTGGCTTGGTCCGGCGGAGTGGGAAGCGGTGCGGCTTTCGGCACGTGTTGCGCTTTGGGCGACGCTGGCAAGCCTGCCTTTTGGGCTCATCACGGCTTACGTGCTTGCGAGGAAGACGTTTCCCGGCAAGCAGCTTCTGAACGGGATCGTGCATCTGCCGCTGATCATGCCGCCCGTGGTCACGGGCTATCTGCTTCTGGTGGTGTTGGGTCGGCGGGGACCGGTAGGGCAGTTTCTTGAGCAGTGGTTCGGGATCGTGATTGCCTTTCGCTGGACCGGAGCGGCAGTCGCCGCAGCTGTCATGGCGTTTCCGCTGATGGTGCGTCCCATGCGTCTGGCCATCGAGGCTGTCGACCTGAAGCTGGAAGCGGCGGCGAGCACGCTGGGAGCCTCGCGCTGCTGGGTGTTTCTTACGGTCACACTGCCCCTGATCCTGCCCGGGATCATTGCCGGAGTGATTCTTGCCTTTGCCAAGGCCATCGGTGAATTCGGGGCTACCATCACCTTCGTCTCGAACATTCCTGGCCAGACGCAGACCATGCCGCTGGCCATTTACGCCTTCCTGCAAGTGCCGGGCGGGGAGGCTTCTGCGGCACGGCTTGCCATTGTGGCCATCGTGATCGCCATGGCGGCCCTTCTTCTGTCTGAATTCGTGGCCCGGCGCGTGGCAAGGATGGTGGGCGGTTCATGACGCTGTCGGTCGCGCTTCATCATCGGTTTGGTGATTTCGATCTCGATGTCGCCTTCGAGGCGCCACCTGGCGTGACGGTGCTGTTCGGGCCTTCCGGATCGGGCAAGACAACGATCATCAATGCCGTCGCAGGGCTGTTGCATCCCGATCGCGGCCGTATCGCCATGGGCAATCATGTTCTTCTTGATACGCAAGGGGGCTGTTTCTTGCCCCCGCACCGGCGTCGGCTGGGTTACGTTTTCCAGGAGGGCCGACTCTTTCCCCATCTGACCGTGCGGCAGAACCTGCTTTATGGTCGGTGGTTTGCGCCCCGCGACGCTCGCACCACAAGCTTTGCGCGCGTGGTCGAGATGCTCGGCATTGGCCACCTGCTGGGGCGCCGCCCCGGCGCTCTGTCGGGCGGCGAAAAGCAGCGTGTGGCCATTGGCCGGGCCCTTCTTGCCGCGCCGAAGCTGATCCTTGCCGATGAGCCACTGGTGGCACTGGACGAGGCGCGCAAGGCTGAAATTCTGCCCTATTTCGAGCAACTGCGCGACGAGGTTTCGGTGCCGATCCTCTATGTCAGCCATTCCTCGGCCGAGGTGGCGCGGCTCGCGACCACGGTCGTGGCGCTGCGGGAGGGCAGGGTCTCGGCAGTCGGTCCGCCCGCGCAGGTGCTGGGCGATGTCGCAGCCGTGGGCGCCCGGGGTACGGCCTCTGTCTTGTCCGCACGGGTGAGGGCGCATCATGCCGACGGCCTCAGCGAACTGGAGACGGCAGGAGGCCCCCTCTGGCTCCCGCGTGTTGCAGATGCGCCCGGATCGACGATCCGCGTGCGCATTGCGGCACAGGACGTGATCCTGTCACGCGGCAGGCCGGAGGGATTATCGGCACTGAACATTCTCGAGGGGGTCGTGTCGAAGATTCATGCGGCAGGCCCTGACCCTCACCTGGGCGTGATGGTTGTCCTTGCCATGGGCACGGAACGTCTGACGACACGGATCACGCACCGCTCGGCGGAGTCCATGGGTCTTGCCTGTGGCCAGACCTGCCATGCGGTGATGAAGTCGATCACCATCGCAGCGGAGGCGGTCGGGCGGAGCCGCATCCGGAACAGGGAGGGGTGATCGACCCCGGCCGTCCTGCGCCGGGGCCTCGCGTTCCCTTTCGGGATGCGGCCGCACTGAGGGGGCGTGAGCCTTGCAATCGCCCCGGGCGTGGAGTATCGAACCCGCATTCCCGTGGCCCGGCCACCGAACAGGCCTGATGCCAAAGGCGTGATTTCAGGAGAGGCCGGTGGCCGATAACCCAGATTCCGTTTCCCCAGATCCCGTTTCCCCCGGCCCCTTTTCCATGGACCGGCTTCAGTCGGAATTTCCGATCCCGTCGCAGACGACAGTTGAGGACAAGCGGGTTCTGCTCGGTCTCAGGGAAACGGTCAGGGCTCGCGGCCCCTACAGCGTGCTCGAGATCGGCTCCTATCTGGGCGGATCGCTGACTCCCTTTCTCGGCGATCCCGCCTGCCGGCGCATCCTCTCCGTCGACAGCCGGGAGCGTGCCCTGCCGGATTCAAGGGGCATGCGGATCGATTATCGTGGCGTGACCCATGAAACCATGCTGCAGAACCTGCAGAATGCCGGTTTCGCGACCGACAGGGTGGAAACCCATGACGGATCCATCAGCGATATTTCGCGAACCTGCGAGGGCCGGTTCGATTTCGTGTTCATCGACGGGGAACACACGGACCCTGCCTGTTTCAGGGATTTCATCCACGCGGAAAAGCTGCGTGCGCCCAACGCGATCTTCGCCTTTCACGACAGCATTCTTGTCTGCACGGCCCTTCAGAACATCCTCGAATATCTGAACGGCAAGGATGAACGATTCCTGTTCTTCAAGGTTCGCCATTCGGAAATCTCGGTCCTTGCCTTCGATGAGCTCGCAGCGCTGGGCTCCATGGGTTTTGCCATCGAGGAGGATCTTGATCGCTTTTTCGAAGAGGCGGAAAACAGGCGCCTGCTGAGCGTCGTCAGGCGCAGGGTCGGCTTCGGCTTCCGGAAGCGGAAGCTTCTTCCCGGTTTTGTCCTTCGCGACATGCCGACCGAACGGCCCGACTAGGCCCCATCCCTGAAGGGGGCCGGCACGGCCCCGGTCAGCGTCTCGGCGCCGTCATGAAGGCATCGACATACTGGATCAGGTTGTCCACGGTCTGCACATGACCGGCGTGAACCTGCCGCGCCGCTTCCGTATCGCCTTCACGGGCGAAGATTTCCGTGTACATCAGGTAGTAGTGCGCCGCCGCCTGGCAGAAGCCGAAGGCCTGGGCATCGCTGTACTGCCCGCAATCGCCATAGCTTCGGGCGTTCCTTACATCGAACTGGTTGGGGGCCATGCTTGGCCCGCTGTCGGGGGTGGCGCCCCGCCGCGCCTGTTCCGCGCGGGCGGTGGCGAGCATGGATTCCATCTGCTGGATCATGGAGGGATCAAGCCCCATCGCCCGGGCTTCGCGGATCGAGGCCTCAAGGGCCTGGATCTGATCGGCAAGGGCCTGGGCAGCGGGTGTGGAGAGCGGGGCAACGGCGAGACAGGCGCAAAGGAAAAGGCCGGCGAGAAAAGGTTTCATGATGTCCTGTGAGCAGGTTGGGGGGCGGGGGAACGGACAGGTTGGGGGCGGAGAGGGACGCAGCACGGCAGGCCCGTGGTGCGGCGTCGCCGTCGATCCCCGCCTTGTTATCCCCGTAACGCTGGCCGATCAAGTCTCTATCCAGAGATCCTGCCGGGGATTGCCG
>JBJHAU010000202.1:0-4303 GCA_050480665.1 Alphaproteobacteria bacterium
GGATCAGGGCAAACAACCTGCGGGGCTGGAAACGGGCTTCCGCGCCGAAGATGTCCGGGTCGGGATGAAAACGGATGGTGGTGCCGCGACGATTGCGAATGGCGCCAGCATCCATCAGGGGGCCTTCTGGGACACCCCGGGCATAGCGTTGCCGCCACAGATGGCCCTCGCGGGCGACCTCGATCTCCATCTGGTCGGCCAGGGCATTCACCACCGACAGGCCGACACCATGCAGCCCGCCAGAGGTCTGATATGCCTTGCTGGAAAACTTGCCTCCGGAATGCAGGGTCGTGAGGATCACTTCCAGGGCCGATTTGCCCGGAAACTTCGGATGCGGATCGACCGGTATCCCGCGGCCGTTATCGGTCACGCTGAGCCAGTTGTCTTCTTCAAGGTGCAGATCGATCCGGTTGGCCTCTCCGGCGACGGCCTCGTCCATCGCATTATCGAGGATTTCCGCAGCCAGATGATGCAGGGCATTGGTATCGGTGCCGCCGATATACATGCCGGGACGTCGGCGGACAGGCTCAAGCCCTTCCAGAACCTCGATATCCCGGGCGGAATAGCCTGTGCCGGCGCTCCCGGCTGGCTTGCCTTTGGGGGAAACCGGTTTCATCGCGGGGGTGCTGCTGAAAAGATCGGTCATCTTGAACGGGCGTTGTCCTGTGGGCGGACCAGAAGGTTCCGGGCCAAGCTATAGGGCAGGCCGCGCCGCAGGACAAGGGTCTGAACCGGAAAATCTTGGGGGCGCATGGCCCCGGATGCCCATATCTTGGGCTCAAGCGCGCGAGGAATCCGGACAGGAAAGCGGCCGCCCCGATGAGGGGCGGCCGCCAGGGATGCGGGGATACGGCCCGCGGCAGACGGGATGATCAGACGCTGTAATACATCGAGAACTCGATGGGGTGAGGCGCCGTCTCGAAATTGACCACTTCGGTCCATTTCAGATCGCAGTAGCCCTTGATCTGCTCCTCGGTAAAGACATCGCCCTTCAGCAGGAAGTCCTTGTCGGCCCACAGACTGTCCAGGGCCTCGCGCAGGCTGCCGGCGACGGTGGGAACGTTGACCAGCTCCTCGGGAGGAAGGTCGTAGAGATCCTTGTCCATGGCGTCGCCGGGATGGATCTTGTTCTGGATACCGTCAATGCCGGCCATCAGCATGGCCGAGAAGGCAAGGTAGGGGTTGGCGGCAGGATCGGGGAAGCGGACTTCCACACGCTTGCCGTTGGGGCTTGTCGCATGGGGAATGCGGCAGGACGCCGAACGGTTGCGCGAGGAGTAGGCCAGCAGTACCGGCGCCTCGAAGCCTGGAACCAGCCGCTTGTAGCTGTTGCTGGTGGGGTTGGTGAAGGCGTTCAGCGCCTTGGCATGCTTGATGATGCCGCCGATGTAGAAAAGTGCGGTTTCCGAGAGATCGGCATAGCCGGAACCGGCAAAGGTGTTCTTGCCGCCCTTCCAGATGGACTGGTGGCAATGCATTCCCGATCCGTTGTCGCCGAACAGGGGCTTGGGCATGAAGGTGGCCGTCTTGCCATAGGAATGGGCCACCATGTGAACGACGTACTTGTAGATCTGAAGGTTGTCTGCGGCACTCATGATTTCGCTGAAACGGGCGCCGAGTTCGCACTGGGCGGGAGCGACCTCATGATGATGCTTTTCCATCGGCAGGCCCATCTCGGCCATGACCGTCGTCATCTCGGCCCGAAGATCGGTCATCGAATCGACGGGAGCGACCGGGAAATACCCTCCCTTGGTTCCGGGACGATGGCCGACATTGCCTTCCTCGTACTCCTCGGAGGAAGACCACGGGCCTTCCTCGGTTTCCAGCTTGTAGAAGGTGTGCTGGGGCGCGGAGGAAAACCGCACGCTGTCGAACACGAAGAATTCGGGCTCGGGGCCGAAATAGACGGTGTCGCCAATGCCCGTCGAGGCCAGATAGGCATTGGCCTTCTTGGCGGTGGAACGGGGATCGCGGGAATAGGGCATGCCCGTCGACGGTTCCAGAATGTCGCAGAACAGGATCAGCTGGGGCTGGGCGGTGAAGGGATCCATGACCGCCGAGGCAGGATCGGGCATCAGGGTCATGTCGGATTCGTTGATGGCCTTCCAGCCGGCAATCGATGAACCATCGAACATGATTCCATCGGTGAAGATGTCCTCGTCGATGGTGCTGACGGCCTGCGCCGTGTGATGCCATTTGCCTCGGGGATCGGTGAAGCGGAAATCGACGTATTTCACGTCTTTTTCCTCGATCATCTTCAGAACCTTTTTGACATCTTCAGACATGGGAGACTCTTTCCTTCTTAGCCATGATGCCCTGTGCAGAGGGCAGGGTGCTGGGGGGAGGGGACAAGGGATGAAGCGCGGGACTTCAGACGGCTTCTTCTCCGGTTTCGCCGGTGCGGATGCGGATCACCTGATCGATGGGAGAGACGAAGATCTTGCCGTCGCCGATACGGCCCGTTCGGGCGGCCTGGGTGATCGCCTCGATGGCACGTTCTACAAGATTGTCCTGCATCACGATCTCGATCTTGACCTTGGGCAGGAAATCGACGACGTATTCGGCCCCGCGATAGAGCTCGGTATGGCCTTTCTGGCGGCCGAAACCCTTGGCTTCTGTCACGGTCATGCCTTGCAGTCCGATCTCGTGGAGCGCCTCCTTGACCTCGTCGAGCTTGAACGGCTTGATGATGGCTTCGATCTTTTTCATCGCGTCACGGGAACCTTCGGTTGTTGGCGCTCGCGCCTGGGGGTTACGGGCCAGTCGGACATCCGAGAGATTGCGGGACAGGAAGCCGCAGGCCTTGAGGCCGTAGCGGCGCCCTGTTGTCTCTGCGCCAGTCCGCCCCTCTCGTAGCATGTCCCGTGCCAATTCGTCCAATGGCAGCAGGGCTGGCGGCGGACCCGCCCCGATCCAAGGCCGACCGGGGATGGGGGATGGATCGAAAAGGCCCCTTCCTTCATCTGCCCACAAAACAGGCAGGATCATCCCCGAAAAACAGCTTAAAAAAGAGGCAACTTGCCTATTTTAAAGGCCCTCCTGGCAAGGGCAGGGCGACCTTGACGCGCCAGCCGGGAATCACTAAACATTGCGGCTTCCCTTTCGGGATCGATGGCGGGTGTAGCTCAGTTGGTTAGAGCGCCAGATTGTGATTCTGGATGTCGCCGGTTCGAATCCGGTCACTCGCCCCATACCCCCTGCCCATTCCCTTTCTGCCTGTCCTCCTTGGGAATTGTCTCCCGGCAATCTTCTGCCTGACCCTCGGGAGTTTCCGGTGCGGTGCTCTGTTCAGAGCACCGGGTCAGAGCAGGGGATGGGTGCTCATGCGCAGCGCGCCGCCGAGCAGGGTTGTGCCGATCAGGGCGATGAAGATCCCGCCAAGGGCGGCGAGCCCTTGCAGGGCAAGAGACAGCATCCTTGTCGAGAGCAGGGATCCGTTTCCTGTATCGGTGATGAGAGACAGTGCCGTGCGCCGGGCATAGACCGCCAGCATGGCGAGCAGGCCGACAGTGATGGCAACGCCCGCGCTCATGCCAAGAACCGCGCCATACCCTGCCAGGCGAAGATCAAGGGTGATGGCGAACAGAAGGATCAGCACGGCGCCGGTACATGGCCTTATCCCGACCGAGAGGGCAATGCCGAGAAACCGGCCCGGTCCGAGCGGCGCCGCCATGGCCGAGGCGTCCACGCCGTGATGATGGCAGTGGGCATGATCATGTCCACCACGATGTTCACCATGATCATGAGCATGGCCGTGGCCATGGTGTTCGCCTTCCGCCGGATGGCCATTCTCGGCAAGGCGGGATGGTGTCATGTTCATGCCCTTGCCTTTGGCGTCCGTCCTTTCGATGGCAAGGTGCCATAGCCTTCGGGCTGCCATGATGAGGATGGCGAGGCCAAGGGCTGTCACCAGGCCGTAGCTTGCCGCTTCCAGCCAGGCTGTTCCCGTACGGGCATCGCGAAAGGTCAGCCCCATGAGTCCCAGCGTCGCCTCGACAAGGACGATGGCCGTCACGCCCTGAAGGGCTGAAGATACCGCGGTCAGCGACAGCCCTCGGGAAAGCTGCCCGCCGCTTGTCGCAAGATAGGTGGAGATCACGACCTTGCCATGGCCCGGCCCTGCCGCATGGAAGATGCCGTAAAGAAATCCCAGCCCCAGAAGGTTCCAGAAGGCGTAGCGTTGTTCCGCCTGCACGGCCCGGATGGCGGCGATCAGCATCTCATGGAATTGCCGCTGAAATTCGACGAGAGACTGACGCCAGGCTGCGGCGATCCCTTCGCCGGGCCCGGAGCCGAACCCGGC
>JBJHAU010000203.1:0-4276 GCA_050480665.1 Alphaproteobacteria bacterium
TCGCTGGTCCCCTCCCCGCCTTTCGCGGATCTGGCCGCTGCCGATGCCTTTGTCTGGACAGCGGAACCCTGGCGGCTGGAACCTGTGCCCCATGTGGACCGGATTCCGCTGGAGCTTCTGAAGGGGATCGAGGATCAGCGGGATCGCCTTCTCGCCAATACCCGTCGCTTCGCCCGCGGGCTTCCGGCAAACAATGCCCTGCTCTGGGGAGCCCGGGGCATGGGCAAGAGTTCACTGGTCAAGGCCGTTCATGGTGCGGTCAATGCCGGAGCTGGCCGCCGCAGGGCGATGGCGCGGCTGGCCCTGATCGAGATCCACCGCGAGGATATCGCCACGCTTCCCCTGCTTCTCGGCCTGCTCGGGAAGGCGGGTCGGAAATGCCTTCTGTTCTGCGACGATCTGTCCTTCGAGGGCGAGGATCAGGGGTACAAATCCCTGAAATCGGTTCTCGATGGCGGGATCGCGGGTCGGCCCGCCCATGTGCTGTTCTACGCCACCTCGAACCGGCGCCATCTTCTTGCCGCCGATCAGGATGGCTCTTCGAGCCGTGTCGATCCCCATGCGGTGGAATCCGTGAACGAAAAGATCGCCCTTTCTGATCGTTTCGGGCTGTGGATCGGCTTTCATCCCTGCGATCAGGAAACCTTCTTCGCCATGGTGCGGGCCTATGCGGCCCATTTCAGGCTTCCCATCGACGACCAAGCCCTGTTGGCCGGCGCGGTGGAATGGTCAGTCACCCGGGGCGCGCGTTCCGGTCGCGTGGCCTGGCAATATGTCGTTGAGACCGCAGGGCGTCTGGGCCGACGTTTCGAGTCTCCCGGACCTGCCTGATTCACAAGGTTGGTGCCGCGATACCGGGGGCGCAGAAAGACTACCCCATTGCCCCGAGATGGGGGACAGGATCCACCGCGCGTCGCCCCTGACGCAGTTCGAAGTGAAGCTGCGGGCGGTTCACATTGCCTGTCTGACCAACCCGGGCGACAACCTGGCCACGCGTGACGGTATCGCCTCTTTGCACCAGCAAGGCATCGTTATGGGCATAGGCCGAAATCCAGCCATCCGCATGACGGATCAGCAGCAGATTGCCATAGCCGGCGAGCTCGTTGCCGGCATACACCACAACCCCGTTCTCGGCAGCCCGGACCGGGGCGCCCGTGGCGCTGGCGATATTGATCCCGTCGTTGAACAATCCTGTTCCCTGGGGGCCGAAGCCCGACAGGATTTCGCCCTGAACAGGCCAGAGAAATCGGGATTCCGCGCGGGCGGGGGGTGGTGTTGTCACCGCCTGCGGGGTGCGCGAGGGGGCGGGAAGCGCGACCGGGCGCGGTTGTGATGCCGGGGGGGGTGGCGGGGTCGCCTGCGAGGGGGGGCTGGCCCGGGCCACGGTGTCAGCCTCGGTCCAGGGAAGCACCAGCCTCTGCCCCGGGACAAGAACGAAATCCGGGGGCTGAAGGGCGTTCTCGCGGATGATGGCGCCGGGGCTCAGGTCAAAGCTGCGGGCGATGGCAAAGACCGTGTCGCCCCGTGCGACTTCATAGACACGGACGACCGGAATCTGAAGGCTTTGCCCCGGAATAAGCCGGTAGGGTGGCGCCAGACGGTTGGCGTCGATCAGCGCCCTGAGCGGTACCTGATGCTGTCGGGAAAGCCCATACAGGGTGTCGCCGGCACGAATCGTGATGCGCTGCTGTTCGGTCCGGATGATTCGCCCCCTCGCTTCCGGAAGCCGCGCGGCAGCGGTTCCCGGGGCCGTTGCAGGGCGTCGGGCAGCAGGACGGGCCTCGCCGCCGAGGGCGCCGGACCGGTCGATCACGGGCGCCGGGCCGGGCGAGGATGGCGCACAGGCCACCGTGAGAAGGCTGAGACCGATCATCGCGGCAAGGGCTGTGAACCCGACCATCCGGTGCCCTGTCATGAGCCGCCGCCCCTGACCAGAGGCACGAAACGGACGGCGCAAAGCCGTTCGGGGCGGAAAGTGTCGCCTTCGCGTCGATAGCGCCAGAGATGCTGATCGGTGCTTGTGGTGCCGACCGGGATCACGAGAATGCCCCCTTCCGCCAGCTGATTGAGTAAAGCTTCGGGCACATCCCCCGAGGCTGCCGCGGTGACGATGATCCGATCAAAGGGCGCCTGTTCCGGCCAGCCCCTTGATCCGTCGCCGATCATCGTCGTGATGTTGGCATAGCCGAGCGCCCGCAGGCGTTCGGCAGCCTTTCGCCCAAGGGATCGGTGCCTCTCGATGGTATAAACCCTGCGAAACAGAAGGGAAAGAACGGCAGCCTGGTAGCCGCAGCCCGTGCCGACTTCCAGAACCTTCATCCGCTCTCCGGGCTCGAGCGCCTGGGTCATCAACCCGACGATCAGCGGCTGGCTGATGGTCTGACCCTCGCCAATGGGCAGGGCCGTGTTCTCATAGGCCCTGTCCTGGAACTGATCGGGTACAAAGGCTTCCCTCGGAACCCGTTCGATGGCGCCCAGCACACGAGGATCGGAAACGCCTTCGCCGCGCAATTCCATCAGAAGACGAATCAGACGCGGCTGGGCAGCCATCACTCCGCTCCGGACAGGGCCGCCCGAAGGCGCAGGGACGTTGCCCGATCCGTGAGGTCGAGGGCAAGAGGGGTGATGGTCACGGCCCCTCGGGCCGATGCCATGTGATCCGCCGCCGCCCGGCCGTTTTCTTCAGCCCGGGGGCTGCCGATCCAGTAATAGGGCTCGCCGAAGGGATCGCGGGATTCGGTGATCTGATCCACATGACGGCGACGGCCCTGCCGTGCCACCACGATTCCGGTCACGCCGGAAACGATCCGATCGGGAAAGTTGACGTTGATAAGCACATCACGCCGCCAGCCCACCCTGACCAGCCTGTGGATGATGTCCGGGGCAAAATGCTCTGCGGTTGACCATTTTACCGGGTGTCCCGGCTTGAAGACCTGGCTGAAGGCGATGCCGGCAATACCCATCATGGAGGCCTGGATGGCCGCCGCCACGGTGCCAGAATGGCTGATATCCTCGGCCAGATTGCTGCCGTGATTGATTCCGGACAGGATCAGGTCGGGGCGTCGATCGGCAAGAATCTTGCCCACCGCCAGAAGCACGCAATCGGTCGGCGTTCCGCTGACCGCGAAACGCCTGCGTCCGTGTCGCGAGACCCTGAGGGGGGTGCGGACGGTCAGGGAATGGCTGGCGGCGGATTGCTGGGTTTCCGGCGCGACAACCCAGACATCTCTGGAGAGGCTTCTTGCGATGCGCGACAGGAGCTTCAGACCATGGGCATCGATCCCGTCGTCGTTGGTGACGAGAATCCGGCTTTTTTGCAGATCGATCGGCGCGCTGGTCATGCTGGTTCCTCAGACCTCCGGGGCAATCGTCTCCTGCCCTCCCATATAGGGATGCAGGGCTTTCGGCAGGCGAACCGTGCCATCACCTTGCTGACCGTTTTCGAGAACGGCGATCAGGGTACGGCCCACGGCGAGGCCGGAACCGTTCAGGGTGTGGACGAAGCGCGGCGACGGATCGCCTTCCTTCGGGCGAAAGCGAGCCCCCATGCGCCGGGCCTGGAAGTCCCCGCAATGGGAACAGCTGGAGATTTCCCGGTAACGCCCCTGCCCCGGCAGCCAGACCTCGAGATCGTAGGTCTTTCGAGCGGAAAAGCCCATGTCGCCACCGCAAAGAAGCATCACCCGATAGGGCAGTTCGAGCGCCTGAAGGATGGATTCCGCCGCCTGCGTCATGCGTTCGTGTTCGGCCTCGGACTCCTCGGGCCGGGTGATCGAGACCAGTTCGACCTTGTCGAACTGATGCTGGCGAATCATGCCATGGGTATCGCGTCCGGCCGCGCCGGCCTCGGCCCGGAAACAGGGTGTCAGGGCCACATATCTTTGGGGAAGAGCGGATTCGTCGAGAATCGTCTCCCGAACCAGATTGGTCAGCGGCACTTCGGCCGTGGGGATCAGCCAGTGATCTCCCGACTGGAACAGATCATCGGCGAATTTGGGCAGTTGGCCGGTTCCGAAGAGGGCCTCGTCACGAACCAGAAAGGGGGGAAGGATTTCCTGATAGCCGTGGTTCTGGGTCTGGTGATCCAGCATGAAGGCGCCAAGGGCCCGTGAAAGCCGTGCCAGAGCCCCCTTCAGCACCACGAAGCGGGCGCCGGAGATTTTCCGTGCCTGATCGAAATCCATCAGACCAAGGGATTCCCCGATGGCGAAATGCTCGCGCGGGGTGAAGGGGAACTGCGGCAGGGTTCCGGCGCGACGAATCTCGACATTGGCGG
>JBJHAU010000204.1:0-4132 GCA_050480665.1 Alphaproteobacteria bacterium
GAGCCTGATGAAACCGGAGGCCTTTCTGATCAACACCTCGCGTGGGCCGATCATCGATGAGGATGCGCTGATCGCCGCCCTCAGGGATGGCAGGTTGCGCGGTGCGGGTCTGGACGTCTTCGACAGCGAACCCTTGCCGCCGGATCATCCGTTGCGCCATCTGCCGCGGGTGGTGACAACCCCGCATCTGGGATACACCAGCCTGGAAAGCTACCAGGTCTATTTCTCGCAAGGGTTGGAGGCGATCGAGGGATGGCTTGCGGGAAATCCCGTTCGTGTGCTGAATCCCTGATCTCCGGCGTTTCCCGAACAAGGCATGTCCAGAATCGAACCCGCGTTCCCCTCCCTTCCTCCCTTGCCCTTTGTGGCACGAAACCTTCCGCGTCTTGTGCAGGCTGCCCGGGGGTTGAGAGTGATCGATCTCGCCTGCGGGTCTGGCCGCCACACCCGACTGGTTCTGGAAGCCGGGTTGCCGGTTCTCGCGGTTGATCGTGATCTTTCCGGGCTTGCCCGCGATTCAACCCTTGCAGGGGCGGCGGGGCTGACCATGATGGCCCTCGACCTGGAGGCCGAGGATCCCTGGCCATTTCCGCCAGGCAGCTTCGGGGCGGCCATCGTGACCAATTACCTGTACCGGCCGAGACTTGAAGAGATCTTTCGTCTGGTGGCGCCGGGAGGCATGGTTCTCTACGAGACCTTCGGCCTTGGCCAGGCCCGCCATGGTCGGCCTTCCAATCCCGATTTTCTTGCCCGTCCGGGCGAATTGGCGGCCGCTGCCAGGGCGGCGGGGTTGAGCCTTCTGGAAGAGCATTTCGGCTTCACGGATGGGGCGGTCCGCACCGGCGTTCTGGCGATCATGGAGGAAGGCCGATGCGCGGGCTAGAGGCAGGCCCCGTGCCGCCGGAAGCGGCGGGAAAGCCGCGGCGGGAGATCGTGACGCGCTTCGCGCCGTCGCCGACCGGGCGTCTGCATCTTGGCCATGCTCATGCGGCGCTGTTTGCCGAAAGGGCGGCCTTGCGCGAAGGCGGGCGGTTCCTGTTGAGGATCGAGGATATCGACACCACCCGCTGCCGGGATTCCTTTGTCGAGGCGATCACCCGCGACCTTGCCTGGCTCGGGCTCGACTGGACCGGGCCGGTGCTGCGACAATCGACCCGACAGGACGCCTATCGCAGGGCGCTTGAGCGGTTGTCCGGCCTCGGGCTTCTTTATCCCTGTTTCTGCACAAGGCGCGATATTGCCCGGGAAATCGCAAGATCCGGCGTGGCCCCGCATGGACCTCCCGGTGTGGATGGCCCTCTCTATCCCGGGTTCTGCCGAAGGCTGACGGAGACGGAGCGCAAGGCCCGGATCGCGGCGGGAGAGCCCCATGCCCTTCGCCTCGACAGCGCGAGCGCGGCGCGCCTGACAGGGCCGCTCGCCTTCATGGATCGAGGACGGGGCCGGACGCAGGTCGATTCCGGGCTGTTCGGCGATGCCGTGCTGGCACGCAAGGATATCGGCACCAGCTATCATCTGAGCGTGGTGGTCGATGATGCGGCCCAAGGGATCACCCTCGTGACAAGGGGTGAGGATCTTTTTCCCGCCACCCATCTTCACCGGATGCTTCAGGCACTGCTGGCATTGCCGGTTCCCGAGTGGGAGCATCACGGGCTGATTCGCGATTCCGACGGCGGAAGGCTGGCCAAAAGCAGGGGCGCGCCGACCCTGGAGAGTTTGAGGGAATCCGGGATGAGCCCCGGGGAAGTCAGGGCCCTGGCCGGATTCGCCGATTCCGCCTGATCGTTGAAGGCGTTCTGCCGCCAGACAGGGGGATGCCTGGCGATTTGGGAAACGGGGGGATGCGCGTTCAGGAAATCTTCCCGGACGCCATCACCCCCGCCCTGGCTCGCGGGCCGGGGAAGATGGCCGTGTCAGAGCATTTCCCTGAGCAGCACGCCATAACCGCTGACAGGCTGGCGGATCGAGAGCCGTTTCTGGATTTCCCAGCAGCGTGCCGGAACCGGGTGGATCACCGGAATCCCCAGATCCTGTTCAAGCATGTCGATCACAGGCAGAACCCGCCAGCCGGAGCCAAGCATGTAGATGGCATCCGCCTTGCCGGATTTGAGAACCAGTCGCTTCACATGGGCGTAGACCTCTTCAGGAGAGAGCGATCCAACCTTGTCGAAGGCCGTATCCATGCCTCCCATGGCCTTGACCTTGAATCCGGCTTCGGTGAAGTAGTCGGCAAAGATGTCGTTGATCTTGCCCGTGAAATAGGTGGCGCCCACGATGGACTTGGCCTTCAGCGCCTTGAGGGCGGCAACATGGTTGGTGCCGGAGGTGAACATGGGGGTCTTGTAGGTCTTTTCCCATTTCCGAAGCAGCGCCGCTTCCCCCTTGTAGCCCAGAAGCATGAAGGGAGGCGCTCCCTCGGGCAGGATCAGATCAACCTTTTCCTCGACCAGTTCCTCGATTTTCGGCACATAGGGATCAACGGCACGCTTGAACTCGTCGGTGCTGCCCTGGCGAATGTTCAGGAACAGAGGGATCACCCCGATTCCTTCGGGCAGCATGCGGATCAGCTCTTCGATCGAACCGGGCCTTCGCGTCGGTTTGATGCAGCCGATAATGCCTCGCCAGCTGGTATAGGCCATGTCCTCTGCTCCTTCTTGTTCCATGGGGTTTTCGGTTGCGACCATGTGCCCTTCCCTCTGAAGGGGGGCATGGTCGCAATCCGGTGGTGGCGCCCTGTCATGATTTCATGGTGACGAAGGCACCGCGAAGATGGCATCGTGCGGGTTCGGGCGGATGTGATCAAGATGACAGGCAGCCTGGCCGGTGATCCAAAGCCCGGGAGCTGCGTATAAGGATGTCAAATCCATGGTGAACCCCGCTTCATCCCCAGCAAGGGAATCACGAGAATGAAAAAAAGACGTCTTCTGGCGATCGATGATGAGCCGGCAATGAACGAGATCATCCGTTCGGTCGGCGAAGGCCTCGGTTTCGAGGTGAGGGTGACGGATAGTGCCGACGCGTTCGCCGACCATCATGAATCCTTCGCACCGGATGTTGTTGTTCTCGATCTTGTCATGCCCGAGGTGGACGGACTGGAACTGGCCTACTGGTTATCTCATGTCGGCTCGACCGCGCGGGTGATCATTCTGACCGGACACAATCCCCATTACGCCGAATCGGCAAGGATGATGGGGGAAAGGGGCGAACTGGGCGAGGTCATGGTCCTCACCAAGCCTGTCAGCATCACCGCCCTGCGCGACGCCCTGACCGCCGCCTGAGCAGAAGACCATCTTTTCGGAATCCTGTTCCCATCCCGGAACGGTTCCTGCTGCGGGCAGGATCGTTCCTGCCCGCAGCCCCCGTGGGGGAAGAGGGTATCCTCAGCCCAGCCTGGCCTTCAGGAAGGCGATGGCCTTGCCCCAGGAATCCTTTTCGGCTTCCGGACGGTAGGCCTCCTTGGACAGGAAGTTCTGGAAGGCATGGCCGGCACCGTCATAACGATGAAACTCGTTCTCGATGCCGAGGCGGTTCAGTTCGGCCTCGATCTTCTGGGTGTCCTCGGGGGAAGGGTTCTTGTCGTCATTGCCGGAAAAGGCAATGACGGGGCAGGAAATCCTGTCGAGCATGTCGAAGGGGGTCTTGTCGCCGTGGCCCCAGACCTTGAACATGTTGCCGTAATAGAAGGCCGCCGCCGCTGAGAAATCAGAGCTGATCTCCGCGCCATAAAAGGCAACACGCCCCCCCATGCAGTGTCCGGCGATCCCGAGCCGGCCATTGCAATCCGGGAGAGCCTTGGCATGGGCAGCAGCCGCCAGAACATCGGCCTTGATCTGTTGGTCATCGAGCATGGTCAGGGGATTCTCGGCATCCGGATAGCGATGGAAGAGATCCGGAACCACGGCAATGAAGCCGTTCTGTGCAAGCTTGTCGGCGCGATCGATGGTGAAGTCATCGAAGGCCCCACGGTGATAGGCGAGTACGACTGCCGGGAACGGGCCGCTTCCTTCAGGCTTGGCGACATAAAGCTTCATGCTGTTGCCGTCGACGGTTTCTGTTGCGTAGCTTCCCACGATCATGTCCTCCTCAAGGATGGGTTTTCTTCAGGGCAGGGTTTTCCTGACGCAAGGCAATA
>JBJHAU010000205.1:0-4080 GCA_050480665.1 Alphaproteobacteria bacterium
GGCCCGATACCTTTGCCGAAGAGGGGGAGCGGCTCTGCGAGCTTCTTGCAAACATCCTTGCCCCGAGAGCGCCCTTCGCGGGATTGCCGATGGATCGGGGGCATGTGATGGGAATCGTGAACGTCACACCCGACAGCTTTTCCGATGGCGGAGTCTTCCTTGAGGCCGACGCCGCCCTGGCCGGGGGGAAGGCCCTTGCGGCGGCAGGCGCCTCGATCCTTGATGTGGGCGGGGAATCGACCCGCCCCGGTTCGGATCCCGTTGATGAGGCGGAAGAGCTGAGAAGGGTGATTCCGGTCATCCGGGCCCTTGCCGCCATGGCCGACATGCCGCCGATCTCCGTCGATACCCGCAAGGCGGCGGTGATGCGCGCAGCGGCTGATGCGGGCGCGATCATCGTCAATGATGTTTCCGCCCTCGGGCATGATCCGGATGCGCTCGCCACCGTGGCTGGAAGCCCGGCCTCGGTGGTGCTGATGCATGCTCAAGGGGAGCCCGGGACCATGCAGGACAACCCCCGCTACGATCATGCCCCGACCGAGATCTTCGACCAGCTCGAACGCCGCATCCGGGCCTGCGAGGCTGCGGGCCTTCCGCGATCCAGAATCTGCGTCGATCCCGGGATCGGCTTCGGCAAGACACTGGCGCACAATCTTCAGATTCTCGCATCTCTGCCGCTTTTCCATGGGCTCGGCTGCGCCCTTCTGGTCGGTGCATCGCGCAAGCGGTTCATCGGCGAAATCTCGGGAGAGGCCGATCCCCGATCCCGGCTTCCCGGCTCGCTTGCGGCGATGCTGGCGGCATTCCAGGCCGGGGTGCAGATTCACAGGATGCATGATGTTGCCCCGGCCCGTCAGGCTCTTGATGTCTGGCAGGCGATCTTCACCGCCCTGCCGGCTTGTCCGGATGCGGCGAAGCTGTAGAATACGGGCGCACAGGGAAACGGCGGATCATGACACAACGCAGCCATTTCGGGACCGATGGCATTCGCGGCACCGCGAATCAGCCGCCCATGACCGCCGACATCGCCCTTTCCGTCGGCATGGCGGCCGGATCCGAATTCGTTCGCGGCGATCATCGCCACCGTGTGATCATCGGCAAGGATACCCGGCTTTCGGGCTACATGATCGAACCCGCCCTGACCGCGGGCTTCATTTCCGTCGGCATGAACGTGATCCTGGTCGGGCCCATGCCGACCCCGGCAATCGCCATGCTCACACGCGCCATGCGCGCCGATCTCGGGGTCATGATCTCGGCCTCGCACAATCCCTATCAGGATAACGGAATCAAGCTGTTCGGCCCCGATGGCTTCAAGCTTTCGGACAGTGTCGAGGCGAGGATCGAGGCGCGGATGCGCGACCGTGACTCGATCCGCCTGGCGCCGCCCGATGCCCTGGGACGAGCGCGTCGTCTGGAGGATTCACCGGGTCGCTATATCGAATACGTCAAGGCCAGCTTTCCCCGCGGACAGGTTCTCGACGGGCTCAAGATCGTTGTCGATTGCGCCCACGGGGCGGCCTATCGGGTCGCGCCGATCATCCTTCAGGAACTGGGGGCCGATGTGGTGGCCCTCGGGGTGAAGCCGGACGGGTTCAACATCAATGACGGGTGCGGCTCCACCGCGCCGGAAGCCATGTGTGCTGCCGTGGTGCGCGAAGGCGCCGATCTCGGCATGGCGCTCGACGGCGATGCCGACCGCCTGATCCTGGCCGACGAGACCGGGGCGCTGATCGATGGCGATCAGCTCATGGCGGTTCTGGCCCGTCACTGGAAGGCTTCGGGCCGGCTTCACGGCGATGCGGTCGTGGGCACCGTGATGTCGAACATCGGCCTCGAACGGTTTCTCGGCTCTCAGGGAATCGCGCTTCTGCGAAGCCCGGTCGGGGATCGCTACGTGGTCGAGACCATGCGCGCCCGGGGGCTTGTGCTGGGCGGGGAACAGTCCGGCCATATCGTTCTTGGCGATACCGCCACCACCGGCGATGGAATCATGGCCGCCCTTCAGGTGCTGGCCGCCCTCAGGGATCACGGGGGGCCGGCCTCCCTTGCGCTTCGCCCCTTCATCCCGCAGCCGCAGGTTCTGCGGAACATTCCCATCGAGGGGGGCGATCCGCTGGAGACCCAGCCGGTGCGCGATGTGCTGGCCCAGGCTGAGGCCCGGCTGGGGGCCTATGGCCGCCTTCTGGTGCGCAAGTCGGGCACCGAACCCCTGATCCGGGTGATGGCGGAAGGGGCGGATGAATCGCTGATCCTCGGGGTGGTGGAGGATGTCCTTGCCGCCATCCGCAAGGCCCAGGAGGCCTGAACCCCATGCGTGGACGTGTTCTGATCGTTGCCGGGTCCGATTCCGGGGGTGGGGCGGGGATCCAGGCCGATATCAAGACGGTGACCGCGCTTGGCGGCTATGCGGCTACCGCCCTGACGGCGCTGACCGCCCAGGATACCCGGGGCGTGCATGAGGTCTTTCCGGTCTCCTGTTCGTTCATTGACCGTCAGATGACCGTCGTGCTCGACGATATCGGGGCCGACGCGATCAAGACCGGGATGCTGGCGACCGGGGAGGTGATCCGAACCGTCGCCGTGGCCCTGAAGCGTTGCGCTCCGGATGTTCCTCTGGTGGTCGATCCGGTGATGGTGGCGAAAGGCGGGGCGCGGCTTCTGCAGGACGAGGCCGTCGCTTCCATGAAGGCGTTGCTGATCCCACGCGCGCATATCGTGACGCCGAACCTGCCGGAGGCCGAGACCCTGCTGGGACGGCGCATCACCGATGAAGCGGCCATGCGCGATGCCGCCCGCGACCTGCTCGGGTTCGGCTGCCGGGCGGTCCTTCTGAAGGGTGGCCATCTGGAGGGACGCAGGATCCTCGATATCCTGTGCCATGCCGGGGGCGAGCGAAGCTTCGTCGATGATCGCATCGAGACCCCCCATACCCACGGCACAGGGTGCAGCCTGGCCTCGGCCATCGCCACCGGCCTTGCCCAGGGATATGTTCTCGAGGATGCGGTGGCGCGCGCCCGGGCCTATGTGCGCGAGGCGATTGCGACCGCTCCCGGTCTTGGATCGGGGCATGGTCCGTTGAACCATGGCCATACGCTGCGCCCTTTCCCGAAATGAAGGGCGCGGTTCTTCGGGGCGGTCAGAGGGGCCAGACCCTCAGCAGGACGGGAATGGCAATCGCGATGACCAGAACTTCCAGCGGCAGGCCAAGGCGCCAGTAATCGCCGAAGCGGTAACCGCCGGGCCCCATCACCAGGGTGTTGTTCTGGTGGCCGATGGGCGTCAGGAAGGCGCAGGATGCAGCCACGGCAACCGCCATCAGGAAGGGATCGCTGTTGACGCCGAGGCTTGCCGCGAGCCCTGCGGCAATCGGCGCCATGATGACGGCGGTGGCCGCGTTGTTGATGACATCCGAAAGGGTCATGGTCAGAATCATGATCAGCACCAGAAAGATGATGGCCGAGGCTCCGGCGAAAAGGTCGATCATCGTCTCCGCCAGAAGCACGGCGAGGCCCGTGGTCTCAAGGGCGGTGCCGACGGGAATCATGGCCCCGATCAGGATGATCACCGGCCAGTCGATGCTGTCATACAGATCCCGGAGGGGGACGAAATTGAAAAGAACCATGGCCGCCGCCGCCGCGCCGAAGGCGATGGGCAGGGAGGTCAGGCCAAAAATGGCCGCCAGGATCGCAAGTGCGAAAAGGGCAACCGAGGCAAGGCCGACCGCAAGACCGTTCTGAGGCAGGCTGCGGCTGGCAAGGGGCAGACATCGCAGGGTGAGGATGGCATCGGCCAGTCGTTCGGTGTCGCCTTCCAGAAGGATCACATCCCCTTCCCTGAAAAGAAAATCGCGGAGGCGGGAATGGATCGACGTGCCGGAGCGGGACACGGCCAGAAGGTTCGCGCCATAACGCCGGCGCAGGCCGAAGCTTTGCGCCGTGCGTCCGACCAGGGGGGAGTCATGGCCGATGACGGCTTCGAGGATGGTGATGTCGGCGCCCCCCAGAAGCCTGCCCGGCGTACGCCGTTTCGCGGCAGGAACCGCATCCAGCGCCTTCAGGGCCTGGGCCAGGTGTTCCGGTG
>JBJHAU010000206.1:0-4055 GCA_050480665.1 Alphaproteobacteria bacterium
ACCAATTTCGGGCGGACCACCGGAAGCTTTCCCGTCATCGCCTCGCTGGCCACACTGGCCTTTGACGGACGCCGTTCCGCCTATTTCCGGCGCGAGTTGATGAACGCCCTGACGATTCTCGAAGAAGGCCATATCGAACCCGGCAACATGATGGGCTCATGGGCCGGCGCCATGGGACAGAACCAGTTCATGCCCTCGAGCTTTCTTGCCTATGCCGTGGATCATGACGGCGACGGCCGGCGCAATATCTGGACCAGCGAGGCGGATGTCTTTGCCTCTGCCGCGAACTACCTGAAGAATGTCGGCTGGCGTGGAGACGAAACCTGGGGGCGGCTGGTGCGCCTGCCCGACGGGTTCACCGATGACGATATGGCCCGGCTGATGCCGGCAAGCCCGCCTGCGGGCTGCCGCGCCCTGCGACGGCTGAGCGTTGAAAAACCCCTGTCCGCCTGGCAGGACATGGGTGTGCGCCGCCTCGATGGAACCGACCTTCCCACCCGCGAGCTCGATGCCTCGCTGGTGGTGCCCGAAGGGGCAGGGGGCCCGGCCATGCTGGTCTACAACAACTTTCGATCCACCCTGCGCTGGAACTGCTCGATCGCTTTTGCCGCAGCGGTTGGAATTCTTGCGGACAGGATCGCCGCACGCTAGACTGACGGCCCAGGTATAGGCCTTCCAGTTCGGGGACCACAAGATCATGCGTTCCGGCCGCACCGCCCCCCTGATTGTCGCCGTCTTTGCCGGAATGTTCGGTCTTGCCGGCTGTGCCGAAACCCAGTTCGTCGTTCATACGGCCAAGCAGATCACCAAGGACACCCAAGGCCAGGGGCAGGGTCACTACAAGGTTGGGAATCCTTACCAGATCAACGGCATCTGGTATTACCCGGCTGTCGACTACGACTACGACGAAACCGGGATCGCCTCGTGGTATGGCCCCGATTTCCATGGAAAGCTGACGGCAAACGGCGAAATCTATGACATGAACCTTGTCTCGGCAGCGCACAGAACCCTGCCGATGCCCAGCATCGTTCAGGTCACCAATCTGGAAAACGGCCGCAGCCTGCGCGTGCGCATCAATGATCGCGGCCCCTTCGCACGAGGCCGGATCATCGACATGTCCCGCCGGGGGGCCCAGCTTCTCGGCTTCGAACGCGAGGGGACCGCGCGGGTCCGGGTGCAGATTCTGGCAGAGGAAAGCCGCCGTATCGCCGCCCTTTATGCCGCCGGCGGTTCCGATCTGCACCTTCCGGAAACCGGACGCCTTGCGCAAGGCCAGACCATGGATGGCCGGGTGATGGCGGCACCGAACCGCGATGAACCCCAGCCGGCGGTGGCCGCCGCCCCGCGCATTGGCGTGACCCAGGCCAGCCTGCCCCCCGGTGAGGCCGCTTCACGGCATACCGATGCATCTTCCTCCGCCCCTCCTTCGCCCGCAGAATCTGCCCCGCCCCGCCAGACCGGTTCTCAGGCGCGGGAACCGGGCATGGCAGGGGGGACTTCCACGCAACCGCCCTCAGAGGCTGTCACGCTCGGGCCGGTTTCGCCGACCAGCATGTATATTCAGGCGGGCGCATTCGCCGAATACCACAACGCCAACCGCCTGAAGGCCCGGCTTGCCGTTCTTGGCCCCACCCAGGTGACCATGGTGCAGATGGGCGAGATGCAGCTTTTCCGTGTGCGCCTCGGGCCGATTGCCTCTCTGGAGGAGGCAGATACCCTTCTTGCCCGCGTCATGGATGCTGGCATCGACAATGCACGGCTGATCGTCTCCGAATGACGGGGCCGTGTCGGTCACACATGGCGGTCACACATGGCGGTCACACATGGCGGTCACACATGGCGGCACGAGGCCTTGAATCCGCTCTGTTGCTGCGGCAGGCAGATGCCGCCCGCTGGCAAGGGTGCAGGCACGCGACGGGCGGATGGCTTCGCCATTGTTGCGCCATGTTGATGTTGCGCCATGTTGAAAACCGACCATTCCAGACGGATGCGAGAATCATGACCGGACGATCAGCAACCCATCCATGCCTTGCCTTCCTTGGCGTCCTCATCCTTGCTCTCGGAGTGGGGAGCCAACCCCCTGCCCGGGCGATGATGGAAACAACCGCCGGACAGGCCTTCATGGTGGATGCCGAGACGGGGACGGTGCTGCTCGAGAAGAATGCCGATCTTCTCGTGCCGCCTTCCTCCATGAGCAAGCTGATGACCGTCTACATGGTGTTCGAGCGTCTGAAAAGCGGCGCGCTCTCCATGGAGGATCGTTTTCTGGTCAGCGAAAAGGCCTGGCGCAAGGGCGGCTCGAAGATGTTTGTCGAGGTCGGCGATCGGGTCAGCGTCGCGGATCTTCTGCGGGGCATCATCGTTCAGTCCGGAAACGACGCCACCATTGTCATCGCCGAAGCCCTGGCCGGTTCGGAGGAGGCCTTTGCCGACCAGATGACAACGCGGGGACGTGAACTGGGGCTTGAGAACAGCACCTTCATGAACGCTTCGGGCTGGCCCCACGAGGATCATCGCATGACCGTGCGCGATATTGCGATCCTGAGCCAGCGGCTGATCGAGAATTTTCCGGAATATTATCAGCTCTACAGTGAGCGAAGCTTCACCTATGCCGGAATTTCGCAACAGAACCGTAATCCCCTTCTGAACCGCCTTCCCGGTGCGGATGGATTGAAGACGGGCCATACGAGTGCGGCCGGCTTCGGCCTCGCCGCTTCGGCCAAACAGGATGGGCGACGCCAGATCCTTGTGCTGAACGGCCTGGAAAGCGAAAACCGTAGGGCTGCGGAATCGGTAAGACTCATGGAATGGGGATTCCGTGAGTTCCGCAATTATTCCCTTCTTTCCGAAGGCGAGGTTGTCGGCGAGGCGCCTGTCTGGCTTGGAACGCAGGATACGGTCCCCCTGGTTGCCGATCGCGACGTGGTGGTGACCCTGCCGCGCCAGGCCCGAAGGACGGCGACCGTCACCATGTCCTTCCATGGCCCCGTGGCGGCGCCCATCAGCGCCGGGGCGCATGTCGCCGACCTGATTGTTACCGCTCCCGGAATGGCGCCGGTAACCCTGCCGCTGCTGGCCGGGCAGGATGTCGGGCGGCTCGGCTTTGCCGGACGTATCTCGGCGGCCCTGGGCCATCTGCTCTGGGGCGGATGATGGCCCGGATATTTTCTGAAGAATTGAACACAAGTCACTGAAAAACAGGATTTTTCATGCCTTCTTTCGGGCGATTCATCACTCTCGAGGGGGGCGAGGGGGCGGGAAAGTCCACCCAGGCCGGAATGCTCATGCGATGGCTTCGGGACAGGACCGATATCCCGGTTCTGGTCACCCGCGAACCCGGCGGCGATTCCGGCGGCGAAGCGATCCGCCGACTTCTTGTGGAGGGCGAGCCCGGACGCTGGAGCCCCATGACCGAGGCGCTTCTGCATTCCGCCGCCCGGGCCGAACATCTCGAAAGGCGGATTCGCCCCTCGCTGGCACGGGGCGAGTGGGTGATCTGTGATCGCTTCACCGACTCCACCCTGGCCTATCAGGGCTATGGGCACGGGCTTTCGCTGGAATGGCTGCGGAACCTGAACGATCTTGTCACCGGTGATCTCGCCCCCGATCTGACCGTGATGTTCGATCTGCCCGTGGCGGCAGGCCTTGGGCGTGCCGAACAGAGAACCCGCCCCGGCACAAGGAGCGCCGAGAGCGCCGGGAGGGCCGGCGCGACCTCTTCCGAAGAAACCCGCTACGAACGGATGCCCGGAGACTTTCACGAGCGGGTTCGTCAGGGCTTTCTGGCTATCGCCATGCAGGAACCGGAGCGCTGCGTCATTCTCGATGCATCCCTTCCTGTCGATGCCGTGTTCGATGCACTGACCGAGGCCGTGGCAGCCCGTTTCGGGCTTGAAGCGAGCGGGGGAGACTAAGGATGCCGAGGGCAGCCCCTGCGGAAACGGTCTCGCCGGACTTTCCCGAACCGCGCGCCAATCCCGATCTTGTCGGGCATCGGGATGCGGAGAACCGGATTCTCGATGCCATGGCCGGCGGAAGGATTCATCATGCATGGC
>JBJHAU010000207.1:0-4047 GCA_050480665.1 Alphaproteobacteria bacterium
ATCGGTGACCGCCCCAAGGGGCTTGTGATCACCCTTGTGGTGAACTGGCTGATCAAGCCGTTTACCATGGCCGGTCTGGGCGTTCTGTTCTTCGAAATCCTTTTCGTCGATCTGATCGATCCGGCCGATGCCGGTCAGTATATCGCCGGGCTGATCCTGCTCGGCGCAGCGCCCTGTACGGCGATGGTCTTTGTCTGGTCGCAGCTGACACGTGGCGATCCCACCTACACCCTGGTGCAGGTTTCGCTGAACGATGTGATCATGATCTTCGCCTTCGCCCCGATCGTCGCCCTGCTTCTTGGGGTGACCAGCATCGCCGTGCCCTGGGAAACCCTGCTTCTGTCGGTGCTGCTCTACGTGGTGCTTCCACTGGCTGCGGGTGTGGTCACGCGCATGCATCTGGAAAGACGGGCGATGGCCTCGGCCCCCGAACGGATCAGCCCCGAGGAAAGGGCCGAACGGGTGAAGGGCGCCGTGGCAGGATGGACCGCGACGTTGAAGCCCTTGTCGATGATCGGGCTGATGGCCACCGTGGTTCTTCTCTTCGGTTTCCAGGGACGTGTGATCCTCGACCAGCCATTCCTGATCGCCCTGATTGCGGTACCGCTCCTGATCCAGAGCTACGGGATGTTTGCCCTGGCCTATGGGGCGGCTCGCCTGTGGCGGGTTCCGTTCAACGTTGCGGCCCCCTGCGCCCTGATCGGTACCTCGAACTTCTTTGAACTGGCGGTGGCGGTCGCCATCGGCCTGTTCGGACTGAATTCTGGCGCGGCCCTGGTGACCGTTGTCGGCGTTCTGGTGGAAGTGCCGGTGATGCTCACTCTGGTTGCCTTCGCCAACCGGACCCGGCACTGGTTTCCGGCGGAAGTGCCCCCTTCCGGCGCCCTGCCCGAACCCCGGCCTGCCCTCGCCGGATCCCGCCCCGCCGCGACTTCGGCCCCCTCGGGCTCCGACACCCCCTGAGGCGCTTGGTCCGAGCGCCCTTTTCTGGCAAGGGTTCTGGCCCAAGGGTTCTGGCCAGAGTGCCAGAATTTTTTTAGAATACGCGGCAAGCCTTCAAGAGCCATGGCCTGGCGGGAGCCTGCCGCATGACTGTGTTCGAGCGTCCGTTTCATCGCCGTGGCCGCAGCGTTCCCGTGCCGATCCGGCTCGTGGCAGCCCTTCTTGGCCTCATGCTTCTGGCAGGATGCGCCGGTGCCGAGGAACGACCCTTCGAGCCGCTTCCGCCACCCTCACCGGGAGAAAGCGCCCATACCCTTCATGTCATCAGCAATGGCTGGCATACAGGTCTTATTCTGGCGCGCGCCGCCATTCCCGAGGAACGCATTCCCGAGATCGTCCATTTTCCCGATTCCCGCTATCTGGAGTTCGGCTGGGGCGACCGCACCTACTACCCGGCTCCGGAACCGACCATGGGCATGGCGCTTTCTGCGGCTCTGACCCCCACTGATTCCGTGGTGCACCTGCATGGACGCGCCTTCGTTCCCGCGAACGAGGGACGGTTGCAGGTTGTGCCCTTCACCATAGGGGACGAAGGCCTGGCACGCCTGATCGATCGCCTGTCTGCGGCCTTCGCACGTCCTGAAGAAAGCGAAGGAACGGCCCAGGCCCCGATCGCCGCGCCGGGACTTTATCAGGACAGCCTGTTCTTCGAAGCCCATGGGCGCTTTCACCTGTTCAACACCTGCAACACCTGGATCGCGCGCAAGATTCTGGCCGCAGGAGTTGAGGTGAATCAGAGGGTGATCACCGCCGATGCCCTGATGAACAGCCTGAGAAACGCCTTGTCGAAGCGCTGAGTCCAACTGCTCAGTCCAGGTGCTGAACCCAGGCGCTGAGTCAAGGCGCTGATCCCTCTCCCCCCCTCGTCCGATCCCGCCCCGCAGGCGGACATCATGACAGGCGAAAATCGTGAAACGGATACCCCTCGCGGCAGAGGACCGGAGGGATGAATCCTTGCCCGCACGGCCGTTATAAAGTAACAGTCCTGTCGCCTCGACAGGGACGCCGTGATACCTCACCATGAAACCTCGCCACACCCCCGTCCTTTTCGCGCTGTTCACCGTGTCAGGCGCTGCGGCCCTGATCTATCAGGTTCTCTGGGTGCGCGAACTCGGCCTGCTGTTCGGTTCGACGGCCGAAGCCGCAGCGCTGACGATTGCGATTTTCTTCTCGGGCATCGCTTTGGGTGGATGGTGGTTCGGCCGGCGCGCGGGTAGCCTGCGAAAACCGCTCGCCATCTTCGGGTTCGTCGAGATCGGCGTCGCCTTGACGGCCCTGGGCCATTTCCTGGTGGCCAAGGCCTATTTTGCCCTGTATCCGGCGCTTTACGGGTATGTGGATGGCGCCCCGATTCTGGAAACCGCCCTCAAGGCTCTTGTGGCCGCCACCATCCTGCTGCCATCGGCCTTCCTGATGGGGGGAACCCTGCCGCTGATGGGCCAGCATGTGATCCGCAACCGGGCGCATCTCGGCCGGTTGGGCTCGGCACTCTATGCCCTGAACACCGCAGGGGGTGCCGCCGGGGCCCTTGCTGCGGGATTCTTCCTGCCTGTCTGGCTCGGCTTCTCGGGCGCCTATCTCCTGGCAGTCTCGCTTGATGTCCTCGTGGGGCTGGCCGCGATCCTGATCGCGGCTCGAAGCCATGCTCTTCCCCCTCTTCCAGCTGCTGAAGAAGCCTCCCTTCCCCCTGCCGGGCGGGGCCATGAAACTTCGCTTTCCACTTCGTGGTTCCAGTGGTTTTCCTCGAAGGTACCTTCGGGTTCGAGCCTTCCCATGCTCTGGACCATCGCCTTTGTCTCGGGTTTTGCCACCCTGGCCACGGAGATCATCTGGACAAGGCTTTTCGCGCAGGTTCTTCAGAACTCCGTCTACACCTATGCTCTGGTTCTGGCCGTCTTTCTTGCGTCCCTCTCTCTCGGTGCGACGCTGGCCCACGGCCTTTCGCGTTCGCGAGCATCGCCAGAGGGTGTTCTGGCCGGGCTTCTGGCCGCATCCTGCGCGATGCTTGTGGCAATGCCTTACATCTTTCATCACGCCACGGATGGCCTTGCCTATCTGGGGGGTCGGGCCGACTTCGCGGGATATGTGGCGGCTGTCTCGCGAACCGCCCTTTTGACCATGCTGATACCCGGAATCATTCTCGGCGCGGTGCTGCCCTACCTTCTGCGGCTGATGCAGGCAGACCACCAGCCCGGTGCCGTGCTGGGACGGCTGATCGCCATCAACACATTCGGCGCGATTCTCGGCGCCCTGGCCGGCGGCTTCCTGATCCTGCCCCTGTTCGGCGCCTGGAAGGGTCTGTGGCTGATGGCGGCCCTCTATTCTCTCCTGCTCTGGGTTCTCGCCGGTCGCCGCCTCTCCTTCTCATGGAATGCCATCCGGCTTGCTACCCTCGGGATGGCCCTGTACCTGATGATCGGATCACCAGGACTTGCCTCGATCCGGCTGGGCGCGGGAGACGTGCTCGTCGCCATGCGCGAAGGGTCATCCGCCCATGTGGCGGTGATTGACCGAGGGGATTCGCGAGAGATCCGGGTCAACAATTTCTATACCCTGGGCAGCACCGGCGCCCGGATCGCCGAACGGAACCAGACCCTGATTCCTCTCCTGACCCATCCATCGCCACGCGAGATCTTCTTTCTTGGCCTCGGGACCGGGATCACCGCCGGGGCGGCCCTGCTTGCCGAACCCGAACGAATCACCGTATGCGAACTCCTCGCGGATGTGATCGAACTGGCCCGGGCCCACTTCACTCCCTATCTCCATGGGCTTTTCGACGACCCGCGTGTCAGGATCCATGCCGAGGACGGGCGGCAGTGCCTTGCCCGTTCACGGGAAACCTATGACCTGATCATTGCCGACCTGTTCACCCCCTGGAGAGCAGGGGTGGGATCGATCTACACGCGCGACCATTATCGCCTGGCATCACGCCGGTTGAACCCCGGGGGAGCCTATGTGCAGTGGGTGCCCCTGTATCAGGTCTCCCGCGACGAGTTCGACATCATCGCCGCCACCATGGCATCCGTGTTCCCCGAACTCACACTC
>JBJHAU010000208.1:0-4018 GCA_050480665.1 Alphaproteobacteria bacterium
TGTCCAATCCGGAGCTGATCTCGGAAAAGTATCGCGGCATCCGCCCGGCGCCGGGCTATCCGGCCTGTCCGGATCATTCGGAAAAGCCGGCCCTGTTCAGCCTGCTCGCCGCCGAGCAGAATGCCGGGATCCGGTTGACGGAAAGCTTCGCGATGCTGCCGGCCTCAAGCGTGTCCGGCTATTACATCGGCCATCCCGAAGCGCGCTATTTCGGCCTGGGCAAGATCGGACGCGATCAGGTCGAGGACTACGCCCGCCGTCGTGGTGTGGGCCCGGCACGGGTGGAACGCTGGCTTGCCCCC
The DNA here is from genome assembly GCA_050480665.1 of Alphaproteobacteria bacterium. GTDB lineage: Bacteria > Pseudomonadota > Alphaproteobacteria > SMXQ01 > SMXQ01 > JBJHAU01. Next base: position 303 of record JBJHAU010000208.1, read on the forward strand.
AATCTGGCCTATGATTCCGAACGATAGCGGATGTTGCCCCCAAGGCCGGAGGCCCCTTGTTCTCCAAGGCCGGAGGCCCCTTGTTCTCCGGTGGCTGCTTGCTCTCCAAGGCCCGGAGGCTCCCTGCTGCCGGGCAGGGCAGGGATGGGGGGCGGCTCCTGACCCGCGCCCCCGATCCTTCCCCCGGCGTCTTGCCTTCATCCCTGCAAGCCGGGGCCCCCTGCGGTGCTATTCGGCGGCGGGAATCTTCTTCGCCGCTTCGGCAAGCTTGTCCTTGTCCTGATAGAGCGCCCCCCCGGTTTCCTGGAAGACCTGGCTCATTCCGGCCATGCCACTGGCGGCGTAATCCCTCACCTCCTGCGTGATCTTCATGGAACAGAACTTCGGCCCGCACATGGAGCAGAAATGGGCCACCTTGGCCCCTTCCGCGGGCAGGGTCTGGTCGTGGAAGCGAAGGGCGGTATCGGGATCAAGCGACAGATGGAACTGGTCGCGCCAGCGGAATTCGAACCGTGCCTTGGACAGGGCATCATCGCGTTCCTGCGCTCCGGGCAGGCCCTTGGCCAGATCGGCGGCATGGGCGGCGATCTTGTAGGTCACGACCCCGGTCTTCACATCGTCGCGATCAGGCAGGCCAAGATGCTCCTTCGGCGTGACGTAGCAGAGCATCGCCGTGCCATACCAGCCGATCATCGCGGCCCCGATGCCCGAGGTGATGTGATCGTAGCCCGGGGCGATGTCGGTGGTGAGCGGGCCAAGGGTATAGAACGGCGCCTCGTCGCAATGCTTCAGCTGCTCTTCCATGTTGGCCTTGATCTTGTGCATCGGCACATGACCCGGGCCTTCGATCATCACCTGCACATCGTGCTTCCAGGCGATCTTCGTCAATTCGCCAAGGGTGCGCAGCTCGGCGAACTGGGCTTCGTCATTGGCGTCGGCGATCGAGCCGGGCCGGAGGCCATCGCCCAGCGAGAAGGAAACGTCATAGGCGCGAAGAATCTCGCAGATCTCCTCGAAATGCTCGTAGAGGAAGCTTTCCTTGTGATGCGCGAGACACCATTTGGCCATGATGGATCCCCCGCGCGAGACGATTCCGGTCATCCGTTTCGCCGTCATCGGCACGAAGGGCAGACGAACCCCGGCATGGACGGTGAAATAGTCCACCCCCTGCTCGCACTGTTCGATCAGGGTATCGCGGTAGATCTCCCAGGTCAGCGCCTCGGCCACGCCATCGACCTTCTCCAGGGCCTGGTAGATCGGCACGGTGCCGATCGGCACCGGAGAATTGCGGATGATCCATTCGCGGATGTTGTGGATATTGGCGCCGGTGGAAAGATCCATCACCGTATCGGCGCCCCAGCGGATCGCCCAGACCAGCTTGTCCACCTCTTCCGCGGCGGTGGAGGTGATCGCCGAATTGCCGATATTGGCGTTGATCTTGACCGAAAAGTTCCGGCCGATGATCATCGGCTCGGTTTCCGGATGGTTGATGTTGACAGGGATGATTGCCCGTCCGGCGGCGATCTCGTCGCGCACGAATTCTCCGGTGAACAGGGCCGGAAGCCTGGCGCCGAATCCTTCCCCTCCCGAAGGGGCTTCACCATCGCGGCGGCGTCCCAGATTCTCGCGGATCGCCACATATTCCATTTCAGGGGTCACGATTCCGGCCCGGGCATAGGCAAGCTGGCTGACAGCCTTGCCTCCTTTGGCCTTCAGGGGGCGCTCGGGGCGCGAGGGAAATTCCACGAAGGGATCCCGCTTGCCATCGCGATAGCCGTTGTCTTCGGGGCGAACCTCGCGGCCGTCATAGGATTCGACATCGCCCCGGCCCAGAATCCAGTCGCGGCGGAGCGAAGGCAGCCCCCTTCGGATATCGATCGCGCTGCCTTCTTCGGTGTAGGGACCGGAAGGATCGTAGACCCGCACCGAAGGCTCGTCCGGAGAATCGAGCAGAATTTCGCGCATCGCCACCCGCAGACCCGGGAAGCGGGGACTTTCGACATGAATCTTGCGTGAGGCGGGCAGGGGCCCGGTGGTCACGTTGAAGTCCTGGGGATTGCTGGCGTCGGCCATGGCTGCCTTCTCCTGATGGTCTGAGGCCCCGCTCGCGATGTGAGCGGCGTGACCCCGGGTTCACGCGCCCGGGCGCAAGGCCCGTGCGGTGCAAGGGATCGGCTCGGAAGGGCAAGGGGGGAGGGCGAATGGCCAGATAGAACGCTCCCTTCCCTACGCCGGTGCGAACCGGATCAGGTTCGAAGGGTTCCGCCAGATCCCGCCCCGATCCTTCCCCGATCCGGAAGGATCGATGAAGGAGGCAGGCAGGCCCGGTGAATCTCAGCCCATCAGGGCACCCCCAGGAACGAGGTCATGGTGGGCGCATCGGGGAGCCAGGTCAAGTCCCGTGCCGGAGGAGGGAAGAAAAGAGGTGGCGGAAGCCCGTTAGCCCTTTGTTTACCGCGCCGTGGAAGGGTTGTCCCGGGCGGCGGGAAACAGGCATCCTCCGGCCACGGGGGGAGACGGGATGACCAGCAGCAGCCATGCAGCGGAGGCGCCATACAGTCTGGCATCGGCCGCGCTTGCCTTCCTGAAGACGCACGGGCTTCCGCCGATCCCGCGTCATTTTTCCCTGGCCTATCTGTATTGCGAAGGCACCCACGCCGATCTTCGCCGCGAGATCGACAACGTGCTCGCCGGCGGCGGCCTGACCGCCGAGGCCGCGGCCCGGATCCACGAATCCCAGTTCGGGCTGGATCGCGAATCCGGCGCCTTGCGGAAGGCGACGGAAACCATCGAACGCACTCTGGAACGGGTTCTGTCGAGCCTGGGCAGTGCAAACCGCGAGGTGGCCAGCTATGGCGAGGCCCTCGCTGCCTTCTCCGGCCATGTGGATTCCCGTCATCTCGATCCCCGCCGTCCTTCCGCCCTGACACCGGAAGCCCGGGAACAGGAAGAGCTGGATCTGCGGACCGCCCTGGAAATCATCCGCGACCAGACCCGCATGATGCAGGCACGGGCCGAAGATCTGGGCGAACGCTTCACCCTTGCCAGCCGGGAAGTGATCGGACTGCGCCGCGATCTGGACGACATGCGGGTTCTCGCCAGCACCGATTCCCTGACCGGAGTCGCCAACCGCAAGACCTTCGACATGCGTCTGTCCGAGGCGATCGAGGAAGCGGAGCGGGAAGACATGCCCATGGCGCTGATCCTGGCCGACATCGATCACTTCAAGGCCTTCAACGACACCTGGGGGCATCAGACCGGCGATCTTGTCCTGCGGCTGGTGGCACGCACCATGGCCGATTGCGTGCGCGGTCGCGATCTCGTGGCCCGTTACGGGGGCGAGGAATTCGCCGTCATCCTGCCGCAGACGGATCTCGCGGGGGCCGTCTCGGTGGCCGAAAACATACGGAAAACGATTTCAGGGAAGCGCCTTTCCCGCAAGGCGACCGGTGAAAACCTCGGCATGGTGACCCTGTCGTTCGGAATCGCCCGCCTGCGTGAGGGTGAACCACCCGCCAGCCTGATCGGCCGGGCCGACAAGGGGCTGTATCTGGCCAAGCAACGTGGCCGTAACCGCATCGAAATGCCCGATGCCCTGGCCCCCGGCATGACCCCCGGCATGGCCCCCGGCATGGTGGGCGGGCTGCACGGGGGCTCGTGAAGGCCGATCCGGCCGTGGGCAGGTTTCAAGGGTGGGTCAGGGTAGCGGCTGTCTC
>JBJHAU010000209.1:0-4014 GCA_050480665.1 Alphaproteobacteria bacterium
GATCATCTCGGTCAACGAGCCGGCCCTGAACGCCATCAACCAGCGGCTGCGCGACGACTATTATGTCGACAGCCAGCGAGGGGTGGACAACTGGAACAAGATCATCCGCGAGAACGGTGTCGATTTCGAACTGAAGCTGCCGCACAAGGCGTTCCACAGGAATATCGGCCCCTTCGCCGAGGTCAGCGCCACCGTCGACGGTCAGCTGATCACCCGTGCCGAGTGGGACAAGCGTCATGGCGAATGGCTGCCGACCGAGGCCGACAAGGAGTATGTGCACTCCCTGATGAAGCCGGTGACGGAACCGGGCAAGTTCGCGAACTACATCGCCCCGCCCCGCCGTGGCATCAATCGCCAGCCAGTGGACTTCGAGTATGTGAAGTTCCATTGAGCGCATGAGCGCATGATCTTCACCCCCGCCGTTCCTGCGGCGGGGGTGGTGCATCAAGGCCAGGGGTCGTGACACGGCCTCTGGCTTTTTTTCATGATGCGCTCAGCCTGCGGCCTGTTGGCCCTTAGCCATGTGCTCGGAAAGGAGCGCCGGATCGGGGGCTTCATGGCATGAAGAAGGCCGGTGTTTACGCCCCGGTCCAGCGAGGCGAGCGCTTTTCCAGAAAGGCGTGAAGCCCCTCGACGGGATCGTGATGCTGCATCAGCTGATCGAGATAGAGCGTTTCGATCCGCTTCAATCGCCTGTCGATGCGCCTCGCAAACCCCTCCCGGGCCGCCAGCGTGGCATGGCGAAGGCCAACCGGGCTGTGTCCCGCAAGGTGGGTCTCGAACCAGTCGAGAGCCGCCTCGGCGGGTGTCTCGGCCAGTGCGGTGGCAAGGCCGATGGCAACGGCTTCCCGGGAATCGATCTGTCTACCGCTCAGAAGCATGTCATCGGCGCGAGCCTGGCCGATCCGTTCCGGAAGCAGACAACTTGCCGCCGGGGCGAAGACGGAAAGGCGGATTTCCGGCTGCCCGAGGCGAGCGTCCGGTGCACAGAAAAGAAGGTGTCCGGCCGAGGCCAGTTCAAGGCCGCCCCCGAGACAATAGCCGCGTACCGCGACAAGGATGGGCAGGGGAAAGCCTGTCATCCTGCGGATCAGGGCGTGAAAGCGGTGCAGCATGTCGGCGCAGTGTTCGGGCAGATGTTCCTGTATCGAGGCGCCATAGCTGAAATGGGGGCCCTCGTGATCGATCAGCACCGCAAGGGCCTTTCCGGCCTCTGCTGCATGATCGAGGGCGGCAAGAATGGCATCGCCGGTTTCGCGATCGATCAGGTTGCGGGGTGGGCGGTTCAGGCGGAGACGCAGAAGCGTTCCTTCCCTTTCCCACCATGTCGCAAGCGCCGGTGGAAGGGCGGCCGGCGGTTCATGGCTGGTCCCATGGGGTGTACGAAGCGGGCTCACGAGTCCGGCTTGCGGGGCATCAGGCTTTCGACCAGATCATCATTCCAGGCCGCGCCCAGGGCGAGCGCCTGACGCAGGGCGACATAATCGATCTCACGGCCCGTGTCGCGGCTTCCCCTGACAAAGGCGTTAAAGCCGGTACGGGCTTCTGTCATCATGTTCAGGGCAAACCAGGATCTAGAGCTTTCCCGGTTGTCGTTCCAGGCCCTGAGCTTGGGCTTGCGCAATTCCTCGATGGTCTTGAGGGTGCATTCGGGAAACGTCTCGATCAGGGTGGCGCACAATGCCTCGACGCGCGAATCGAGAAGCGACAGGTCAAGCGTGCCCCGTTTCATGAGAGCCTTTCCCTTTTCCGCCTCATCGCCTTCCTTCGCTTCGCCAAAAACGAAGCGCCCCCAGGAATCCACCATGCGCCCGGTTTCCACCAGCGGGTTGGCAACCATGGCGCCGTCGACCTTGAGGGCGGGCACGATGTCGGTCAGCATCCCAAGGCGATAGGCCTTGTGCGCGGAAAAGGGCTGGCACAGCACGCCGGCGCTCATGGCCTGTTCGGCGCCGATCATCAGGGGAAGGAAATCGGTCGCTCCGGCGATCGGCGCCGATCCATGCCTGGGGCCGGCCTGCCCGAACCGGGCCAGATCCTGGGCGATGGAAAAATCGCAGGCCATGCCGATTTCCTGCCCGCCGCCGAGACGCATCCCGTTGACCCGGCAGATCACCGGTTTGTCGGCCCCGAGAATGGCGCTGATCACATCCATGAACAGCCGCATGTACTGGCGGAATTCCTGAGGCCTTCGGGCGTAATACAGGGCCAGTTCCTGCACATTGCCTCCGGTGCAGAAGCTTCTGTCTCCGACGGCGGTCAACACGATGCACACGACGTCCCGGGCTTCGGAGGCCTCGCGAAAGGCAACAAGAAGCCCCTTCATCATGTCCGTGGTCAGGGCATTGAGCTGGTCGGGGTTGTCAAGAATGATCCAGGCATGGTGAAGCCCCTCGGCCGGACGTCCATCGCCACGATGGGCGGGCCGCAGTTCGTAACGAACCCCCGGATGCTGGCCTGACGAGGCAATCCGGTGATCGGCAAGGGCTTCCGGTGCCGATGCCCTGGCGGCATCCAGCGGGGTCGGTGTGGACGGATCGGTGGTCATGGTGCGGCATCCCTATGGAGAGACTTCTGGGGAGCCCCCCTCGCGGGAGGAGACAGTACCGGCGCGAGTCAGGCAAGGCTGATCGGGCTGTCAGAAAACCCCGTTCTTTTCCAGCGCGCTGTAGTCTTCTTCCGAAAGGCCAAGAAATTCGCGAAAGACGATCTCGTTGTCCTGGCCGAGCAGCGGGGCAGGGGCCGTGACCTCACCCGGAGTTTCCGAGAGGTCGAATCCCGGAAAGTAATGGGCCTGATAATCGATCTCCGGATGCTTGCGAACCCGCCATGTCTTGCGATGGGTGAGTTGGGGATCGGTGAAGAGGTCGGCGCAGGTATTGACCTTGTAGGCCCGGATTCCCGCCTCCTGAAGCCGGGCAACCAGGGCGTCGGCCTGCTGTGTCTGCGTCCATCCGCCGAGGGCCTGATCCAGAGTGTCACGGTTCTTCCGCCGTGCCTCGGCCGTCGCAAAGGCTGGATCCCCGGCCCATTCCGGGTGCCCGGCCAGGGCCGCGAGCCGGGAAAAGTCCTCGTCGCCCCAGCAGGAGAGGGCAATCCATGCGTCCTCCATGCAGGGGTAGGAATTGTGGGGAACCGCAACGGGGTCATGATTCCCGTTGCGTTCGATCACGGCACCGTTGGCGTGATAGTCGTGCAGTGCACCAGCCAGATAGAAGGCCCCGCATTCATATTGCGAGACATCGAGATAGGCGCCCTCGCCGGTTTTCCTGCGACGATCGAGCGCCGCCAGAAGCAGGGGTGCGCCCACCAGCGCAGCCACAAAATCGATATAGGGACCATACAGCAGCTGGGGCGATTCGCCCGGCGCACCCGTTAGGCCACAGAACCCGGCCAGGGCCGACAGTTGAGAGCCGAACCCGCCAGTTGCGGCGCGGGGGCCGGTCTGTCCCATGTTGCAGGTGGACATGAAGATCAGGCCAGGATTGACGGTTTTGAGATCCTGATAGCCGAGCCCGATCCTGTCGATCACGCCGGGGCGCATGTTCTCGATCAGGATGTCGGACCAGCCCGCCAGTTTTCTGGCCAGATCGAGGCCGCCGGGAGCCTTGACGTTCAGGGTCACCGCATATTTCGAATCGTTGAAATAGGAAAAGCAGCCGGAACGGTTGATTCCCTTCTTGCCATCCCGGTAAGGGGGATATTGCAGGCGAAAACCATCGGGGCGGTCGCGCGCCTCGATATGCACCACCGTGGCACCGTAATTGGCAAGCACCTTGCCGATCCAGGGCCCGGCCGCATAACCGCCCACCTCGATGACCTTGACACCCTTCAGGGCCTGATGAATCGCCGTCATGCGTCACCTACCACGCCGTCTTGAACCAGGGAATCGATGGCCGCCGATTCATAGCCGTATTCGCCGAGGATGGCGCGGCTGTGCTCCCCCGGCTCTGGAACCGGGTTGGTGATGGCAAGACGTTGACCATCGACACAGGCAAACCCGCCAAGGTGACG
>JBJHAU010000210.1:0-3998 GCA_050480665.1 Alphaproteobacteria bacterium
GGGGGCCGGAGGCCCTTCGTCTGGACCAGGTCGAGCCCGGAGACCCCGGGCCCGGCCAGGTGCGGCTTCGGCACACGGCCATCGGCCTGAACTTCATCGATACCTACCATCGCAGCGGGCTTTACAAACTTCCGGCCCTGCCCCATGCGCTGGGTGTCGAGGCTGCCGGGGTGGTCGAAAAGCTTGGCGAAGGGGTCGAGACCCTAGCCGTCGGCGACCGGGTCGCCTATGGCGGCGGGATCGGTTCCTATTGCGTCGAACGGCTGATGCCTGCCGACCGTCTGCTTCGCCTGCCCGACAGCATCTCGGACGAGCAGGCGGCGGCCATGATGCTTCAGGGCATGACCGCCCGCTATCTGCTCCGCGAAACCTATCCGGTGAAGGCGGGGGACACGATTCTGATCCATGCCGCTGCGGGGGGTGTCGGGCTGATCGCCTGCCAATGGGCGCATCATCTGGGCGCCACCGTGATCGGTACCGTCTCCACCGAGGAAAAGGCCGCCCTTGCCCGCGCCCATGGCTGCGATCATGTGATCCTCTACAGCCGGGAAAATGTGGTGGAACGGGTGCGCGCGCTGACCGACGGCCAGGGGGTTCCCGTCGTCTATGATTCGGTCGGCAAGGATACCTGGGAAGCGTCGCTCGATTGCCTGAAGCCGCTTGGCATGATGGTCAGTTTCGGCAATGCCTCGGGCCCGGTGGCCCCCTTCTCGATCCTCACCCTCTCGCAGAAGGGTTCGCTGTTTCTTACAAGGCCGACGCTGGCCCATTACGTCGCCAGCCGCGAAAGCCTGGAAGCGAATGCCGGGGATCTGTTCTCGGTGGTCGGTTCCGGTGCTGTCCGGATCGCGGTGAACCAGCGCTACCCGCTTGCCGAAACCGCCCAGGCGCATCGCGATCTGGAAGCGCGCAAGACGACTGGTTCTACCGTCATGATTCCTTAAAAAGGCTTTTATTTCAGTGGGTATTGCCCCATCGGGTATGGGGTATGGCCTTATGGTATGGCAACGCCCTACCATGGGGCGCCCTTCCGTGGGCGGCGGAGATGTTACCCCCGTTTTGCGCCTGTCGGTGCCATATCCGTTTCGGGAACATCGATGACCTTCGTATGGCCCCAGAATGGCCCCACAAATGGCCCTGGCTTTCGCGGCAGGGCGTCAGGGCTACTCAGGTATTCATCGAGGAGAAGAAATCCTCGTTGGATTTCGTGGACCGCAGCTTGTCGAGCAGGAATTCCATGGAATCGACAACCCCCATCGGCATCAGGATGCGGCGCAGCACCCACATCTTCGACAGTGTGGCCTGATCCACCAGCAACTCTTCCTTGCGGGTTCCGGATTTGGTGATGTCGATGGCCGGGAAGGTTCGCTTGTCTGACAGTTTCCTGTCCAGAACGATTTCCGAATTGCCGGTGCCCTTGAACTCTTCGAAGATCACCTCGTCCATGCGCGAGCCGGTGTCGATCAGGGCGGTGGAGATGATCGTCAGCGAGCCCCCCTCCTCGATGTTGCGCGCCGCACCGAAGAAACGCTTGGGGCGTTGCAGGGCGTTGGCATCCACACCGCCGGTCAGCACCTTTCCCGAAGACGGCACCACCGTGTTGTAGGCGCGGGCCAGACGGGTGATGGAATCCAGCAGGATCACCACATCGCGCTTGTGTTCCACAAGGCGTTTGGCCTTCTCGAGAACCATTTCCGTCACCTGCACGTGGCGCGTGGCCGGTTCGTCGAAGGTGGAGGAAACGACCTCGCCCTTCACGGTGCGAGACATGTCGGTCACCTCTTCCGGCCGCTCATCGATCAGCAGCACGAGCAGGTAGCATTCCGGATGGTTCTGGGAAATCGAATGGGCGATGCTTTGCAGCATCATGGTCTTGCCGGTGCGCGGCGGGGCGACGATCAGGGCCCGCTGCCCCTTGCCCACAGGGCTGATCAGGTCGATCACACGGGGGGTCAGATCCTTGCCCAGGGGATTCCCGGTTTCAAGAACCAGACGCTCGTCGGGGTAGAGGGGGGTCAGGTTGTCGAAATTGATGCGATGACGCACCTCTTCGGGATCGCCGAAATTGATGCTGGAAACCTTCAGCAGGGCGAAATAGCGCTCGCCATCCTTGGGGGCGCGGATCTGGCCTTCCACCGTATCGCCGGTGCGCAGGCCGAAGCGGCGAAGCTGGGAAGGCGAAACGTAGATATCATCGGGCCCGGGAAGGTAATTGGCCTCGGGAGAGCGCAGGAAGCCGAATCCATCCTGCAGGATTTCCAGCACCCCCACCCCGGAGATCGGGACATCCCGATCGGCCAGAGACTTGAGAATGGCAAACATCATGTCCTGCTTGCGCAGGGTCGAGGCGTTCTCGATTTCCAGCTCTTCGGCATAGGCCAGAAGGTCGGCAGGGGATTTCTTTTTCAGTTCCTGAAGGTTCATGTGCGGGATGCCCGGATAAGACGCTGAAATGTGAAAGGGGGAAGGGCGCGCTGTCGCGGCGCTGTCGGGAGGGGTACAGATCCTGATCGGGACGATCGAAAGGCGCCTGACAGGGCGACACACAAGGCGACACACAAGAGATCGGTCGGCAAGGCCCGGATCGATGCGAAGGAAGCGCCGCCTGGCGGCGAAAAGGCCTGGGGATCACTCTCCGATAGCGGGGATCCGGCGCAGCTATGGCGGATCGACAGCAAGGTTGAGGATGTCCGGAAGAAGAACGAAGGCGGGCAGGATCGGCCCCCCCCCGCAGGAGTACGACTCTCTTAGCCAAACCGGCGGCATCTGTCAAACGCCTTCCGCCACCACAGGAAAGCCCTTCCGGCGAAAGACCGTGAACCAGGGCCGCGAAGGCCTTGAGAGCAACCACAGCATGCGCACAGGATGACGGTCCGCGCGGAAAGTCTCAAGATCCTAGAAAGGCTTGGCCACGGCCAGCAGCACGATCAGGATCATCAGGACCGTCGGAACCTCATTGGCCCAGCGATAGAATCGGGGCGAATGCGTATCACGGCCTTCCGCAAGAGCACGGCGCCATCGCGCCAGCAGCATGTGAAAGGCGAACAGGGGAATCAGAAGCGCCAGCTTGGCATGCCACCAGGCCCCGCCATCCATGATCCCGGGCGTAGCCAGCAAGAGAAGGCCGAGAATCAGGGTCGCGAACATCGCCGGATTCATGATGGCTCGAAGAAGTCGGCGCTCCATGGTGGCCAGCATCTCGGCCCTGTCCGATCCGACAGGAACCTCGGCATGGTAGACGAACAGGCGCGGAAGGTAGAGAAGCCCCGCCATCCAGGCGATCACGGCGATCAGGTGAAGCGCCTTGATCCAGGGATAGGCATCGATCAGAAACGGGCTCATCGGTGTCTCCTTGCAGGCTGAGTCTGATTGGAAAAGGCGCTGACGCGGCGGGAAGATAGCCCGTCCGGCCTAACGGGGCGGCGATCCTTCCGCTGTCAACAGTGCGGCCCATGATCCGGTGCAGGGGCAGGACAGCCGATCTTGCGGGCAACGGCCGGCCGAAAGAAAACCAAGACAGGACGGCGCCTCGGAAGAGAGCGCGGAACGCACCATCCCCGACAGGGCACCGATGAAGGCGGGATCGCTGCCGACGGTGGAAACGCGCTCGTAATGGGGCACGCCGGAGCTTTCCGCAAGGTGGCGATATTCGATATCGAGTTCCACAAGGGTTTCCGAATGTTCGGAAACGAAGGCGATCGGCACCATGATCACCGGCAGGCCCTCTGAACCGGCACGACGGATTTCGGACTCCGTGGAAGGGCCGATCCAGGTCAGGGGACCGACCCGGCTCTGGTAACAGATCACCGGATCAAGTCCCGATCCCGCAGCAGATTCCCCGGCATCACGCGCCTGCCCATCAAGGGCTTTCACAAGAGCCGCCGCGGTCTGTTCCACCTGCCACTGGTAGGGATCGCCCGCGGCAATGATCTTCTCGGGAAGGCCATGGGCCGACAGCAGAAGACGGATCGTCTGCGAAGGCCCCGTGGCCTCTTGCA
>JBJHAU010000211.1:0-3987 GCA_050480665.1 Alphaproteobacteria bacterium
GTCAAACCAGCTTCACCCCATCATCAACACAGCATTCCCACAGCATTCCGCCGGGATCACCCAGGGGCCGCCCCCCCAGGCTGACCCCCAGGCTGAAACCCCAAAGAGCGAGAGAGCCAGCCATGGCACAGATCCCGTCAGCTTCCCCTGAACCCCTGCTGCAGGTCATCTATGCGAGCGCCGCAACCCGGCCTTTCGACAAGACGGCGCTGGCCGAGCTTCTGAAAAGGTCGCGCATTCGCAACGCCGCAGAGGGGATCACCGGCATGCTGGTCTACCATCGGGGTTCCTTCCTTCAGGTTCTGGAAGGTCCGGAAGCTCCGGTGGAAGCGCTCACCGAACGGATCAAGGCCGACCCGCGGCATGGCGATTTCAAGCTTCTGCTGCGGGATTTCGTTCCCCAGCGCGCCTTCGGCAACTGGTCCATGGCCTTTGTCGATCCCGAAGGCCTGGCGCGAAGCCATGAAGGATTCCTCGACTATGCCACCGAACTGGCCGCAGCAACCCGCGATGGCAGCACGGCCCATCGCGTTCTGCGCCGATTCCAGGAAGGCGTATGGCGCCAGGCTGGTTGAAGACACGCCCTTCCGCTGATTCTGACCTCGCCCTCCGGTGAATCGGATCTTCGCCTCAACCCGGGCGACGACCCTGCCCTGTTCACCTTCTGGCATTCCTCACCTTTTAACGTTCCAGGGCATGACCATCAGGATCCGGGCCATACCGCACCACCCCGAAACCCCGGCAAAGACAAGACCGGCGCCCACGAAGCCCGCAAGAAGATAAAAGCCGGGATTGAGGACATATCCAAGCCCGACCCCGGCCAGAACCAGCCCGCCGGCCACGATCTGAACCTGACGCATGATCGGCAAGGGCTGGCTCGAATCCCGCGCGACCGGGAGCCCGGCCGCGTCCCAGGCGGAAAGCCCGCCATCCAGGATGCAGGATTCGCACGCAGGGCCTTCCGATCCCGAAGCCCCGCCCTTCTCCGCCAGGGATTCGGCAAGCTGTCGGGCATGGGCCTCTGTGCGGCTGCCCGACTGGCAATGGAAGATCACAACCGATGGCTTCCCGCCCCCGGAGCCGGATGGATCCGACGACCGACCTTTGGCCGCATCCAGAAAGCCGGGCTTGATCCGCCCGACCGGAACGTTGAGGGCGCCTGGAATATGCATGCGTGCGAATTCATCCGGCTCGCGGATATCGATCAGTACGGCACCGTCCTCGATCAGGCGACGGGCTTCTTCCGGGTTGAGGGATTTCAGGCTCATGACGGGCTCTCCTGCTGAACCGTCCAACGACGGTGCTGTCACTTTCAGGTGGGCATGATCGAAGATAATCCAAGGCCCCGGCAGTCACTCCCCGCCCGATTTCCTGCCATGTTCCGCGTTTCGAACATCCAGACCAGAATCCAGACCTTTGTCAGGGCCGTAAAAAAGTCTAGACTGACCGAAGAACACGGCAAGCAGGGCCCGGCACCATGCGCGTCCCGTTTCTTCTCCGCCCCCTTGTGGCACTGGCACTGATTGGCCTTGGCGCCTATGGCCTTGCGGCCGAGGCACCGGCAGATCGTGCCGATCATGCGGACCGTTCGGGTGCAGGCCATGCGCTGGTGCTCGATCTGGACGGTGCCGTCGGCCCCGCCTCGGCAGATTTCATCACCCGCGGGATCGCCGGGGCCGAAGCAGCCGGGGCCAGCCTTGTAATCCTTCGGATCGATACGCCCGGCGGGCTCGACACCTCGATGCGGGACATCATCCGGGCGATTCTTGCCTCGCCTGTTCCCGTCGCAAGCTGGGTCGGCCCCGGCGGGGCGCGGGCGGCCAGCGCGGGAACCTATATCCTTTATGCAAGCCATGTCGCGGCCATGGCGCCCGGGACCAATCTGGGCGCGGCCACGCCGGTTGCGGTAGGCGCACCGCAACCGTTCGGCGGTGATCGGCCTGGCGAAAAGGACGACGAATCTTCATCCCAGAAGGATGACAAGACGCGCGGTAACGATGCGCCCGATTCCGATTCCGAAGTTCAATCGGCCGAGGAAACCCCTTCCGGAGAACCCAGGGCGCCGGGGCCCGAAAACCCCGCCGAAGCCAAGGCGATCAACGATGCGGTGGCCTATATCCGGGGACTTGCCGAATTGCACGGGCGCAACGCCGACTGGGCGGAACGCGCGGTACGCGAGGCGGCCAGCCTGTCGGCCAATGCCGCCGCACGGGAAGGCGTGATCGATTTCGTCGCGGAAACCCTGACCGATCTTCTGGACAAGACCGATGGAAGGACCGTGAAGGTTTCCGACCGTCAGATGACCCTGTCCACGGCCGGACTGCCCATTCGCGTTCTCGAACCCGACTGGCGCACCCGTATCCTGGCCATCATCACCAATCCCAACATCGCCCTGATCTTCATGATGATCGGCATCTACGGGCTGATCTTCGAGTTCATGAACCCGGGCGCCCTCGTGCCCGGCACGGTGGGCGCCATCAGCCTGATCATCGGCCTTTACTCTCTCGCCGTGCTCCCCATCAGCTTTGCCGGCATCGCCCTGATGATTCTTGGCATCGCCCTGATCCTGGCTGAAGCCTTCGCCCCGTCATTCGGGATTCTCGGCATCGGCGGCACCATTGCGCTCGTGCTCGGCGCGACCATCCTGGTCGATCCCGATGTTCCCGGCATGCAGATCTCGTGGCCGGTTCTTGCCGCCATTGGCACCGCCACCCTGGCCTTCAGCCTGCTGGTCGCCCGCCTCGCCCTTGTCGCGCACCGCCACAGGGTGGTCAGCGGTCAGGAAGCCATGATCGGGCTGGAAGGCAAGGTGGTCGACTGGGAAGATCATCATGGCCATGTCTTCGTGCATGGCGAACGCTGGAAGGCGATGGCAGACCGCCCCCTCAGCCCCGGAGACAGGATCGAGGTGATGGCTGTCGATGCGCTGCAACTGACTGTCAGACCTCTCGATTCCGAGCCCTCCGCCGGGGCCGGTTCCTGAAAGCAGGGTTAAGTCCCGACCACAGGGCCCGGGTTCCGCCCTGTCCACCGAAGGAAACGGATCATGCTTGATCAGATGTTCTTCTACCTCGTTCTTGCCTTTCTCATCATCGGGTTCTTTGCGCTGGCCATCCGGATCCTGCGCGAATACGAGCGCGGCGTGATCTTTACCCTTGGCCGGTTCACCGGTGTGAAGGGGCCCGGCCTGATCATCCTGATCCCGTTCATCCAGCAGATGGTGCGGGTCGATCTGCGGGTGCTTGTTCTCGACGTTCCAAGCCAGGATGTGATCAGCCGCGACAACGTTTCGGTTCGGGTCAGTGCCGTTGTCTATTTTCGGGTGGTCGATCCGGAACGGGCCACCATCCAGGTCGAGAACTTCATGCAGGCGACCAGCGAGCTGTCGCAAACCACCCTGCGTTCCGTTCTGGGCAAGCATGATCTGGACCAGATGCTGTCCGAGCGGGACAGCCTTAACAACGATATTCAGGAAATTCTCGACAGCCATACCGATGCCTGGGGCATCAAGGTGATGAATGTCGAGATCAAGCATGTGGACATCAATGAATCCATGATTCGCGCCATCGCCCGCCAGGCCGAGGCCGAGCGCGAAAGGCGCGCCAAGGTCATCAACGCCGAAGGGGAACAGCAGGCGGCGGCCAAGCTTCTGGAAGCCGCGCAGATCCTTTCGGGACAGCCGGAAGCCATGCAGCTGCGCTATCTCTCGACCCTCAACCACATCGCCGGCGAGAACAGTTCCACCATCGTGTTCCCCTTCCCGTCGGAATTCATGAATCTGATGCAGCGTTTCGTGGACATGAAACCCGATCATCCGCAAGGCCATTCCCGCGATCAATCCTAGGGTCTGCCCGGGCTTGGTCCCTCTGCCTTGTCCCTGAGCCTGTTATCATCCTGTCCCGCCTTCTGCCCTCACCCGGAAGGCTCAAGGCGTCTTCTGCATCCATCCGGGTCATGCGTCGCGGAATGTGGTAGAAGGTGGGCTTC
>JBJHAU010000212.1:0-3965 GCA_050480665.1 Alphaproteobacteria bacterium
GACCTGGAATGCCATCGGCAAGCGCCGCGGGGCATGGGCGCTCGATGTGGACGCCGCCGAAGCCACCCGGGGTGTTCTGTTCAACCATCTGATCGACGATCGGCTGCCGGGCAGGGAAGGCGCACGACTGGCCAATGCCGACCCGGTCACCGGCCAGGCCGCCTGGTATGATCTGAGGGTGCGGATTCGCAAGGCCGATCCCGATGATCCGGTGGCCGAGAGCGCGCCCCAGTTCGGAATCCTGCCCAGCCTTCCCGGGCTTGCCCCTGCCCCGGAACGGTCTCGCTACGGCGAAGCCTTCCGCACCAGCCCGGCGCCGCGCCGCTGGAGATGGCCATGACCTCCCTTCCCGAACCCGGCGGCAAGAAGCTCGGCCTTGTCATCGATCTCGATACCTGTGTCGGCTGTCATGCCTGCGCCGTGAACTGCAAGGAATGGAACACGGGCGGACATTCCGCCCCGCTGACCGACGAAGATCCCTATGGCGCCGCGCCGGACGGTGTCTGGTTCAACCGGATCCACAGTTTCGAGACCGGAAGCGGGACAGACGGACGCACCGTGCATTTCCCCCGTTCCTGCCTGCATTGCGAGGAACCGGCCTGTGTCACTGTCTGCCCGACCGGAGCTTCCTTCAAGCGGGCCGAAGACGGGATCGTTCTGGTCGACGAGGATCTGTGCATCGGCTGCAAGCTCTGTTCCTGGGCCTGCCCCTATGGCGCGAGGGAATACGATACCGATGCCGGGGTGATGAAGAAATGCACCCTGTGCATCGACCGCATCGAGAACGAGAACCTGCCCGAATCGGAACGGGTTCCCGCCTGTGTCTCGACCTGTCCGGCCCATGCCCGCCATTTCGGCGATCTTGGCGATCCCGATTCCGAGGTGTCGCGGCTGGTCATGGAGCGCGGCGGCTATGCGCTGATGCCGGAGCTGGGCATGAAGCCGGTGAACCGCTACCTGCCGCCGCGCAAGCGCCAGGCGGTCTCCTGCAAGGTGGCTTCGGACGAGGAACCCCCATCGGGCGGATTCCTGAAACTTGTCGACCGCCTGTTCTCGCGCTAGCCGATGCATCCCGCCTATTCCGTCATCCTGTTCACCACCGCATCGGGGCTCGGCTACGGGCTTCTGATGCTGCTGGGCCTGTTCGCCCCGCTTGGCCTGATCGTGCCCGATCAGGGCTTCGGCCTTGCCGCCTTTGCCTTTGCCTTCGCCACCGTGATCACCGGGCTTCTGGCATCCACCTTCCATCTGGGGCATCCGGAACGGGCCTGGCGAGCCCTGAGCCAGTGGCGCAGTTCCTGGCTGTCGCGCGAAGGGGTGGCGGCCATCCTGACCTTCGTGCCCACCGGGCTGTTCGCGCTGGGCTGGGTTCTCTTCGGCGAAAACGCAGGGCTGTGGGGATGGATCGGTCTGGCCGGCGCCGTGCTGTCGCTGATCACCGTGCTGTGCACGGGCATGATCTATGCCAGCCTGCCCACCATCCGCGCCTGGTCGGATCCGCTGGTTCCCGCCATCTACATCGCCCTTTCCCTGATGACGGGAAGCCTCTGGTTCTCCGCTCTGGCAACCCCTTTCGGCCTGGCGCATCCGATGATCGCGCATCTGCCGATGGCCCTGGTGATCATCGCCTGGGTTCTGAAGGCCTGGTACTGGAGCCGGCTCGACAGCCGCCCGCCCCTGGCCACGGCCGCCACCGCGACCGGTCTTGGTACGGCAGAAGACACGGTTCGCCTGCTTGAGGCGCCCCATACCCAGGAAAACTTCGTGATGCGGGAAATGGGCTACCGCATTGCCCGCCGCCATGCGCGCAAGCTTCGCAAACTGTCCCAGATCCTGGCCTTCCTGGTGCCGCTGGTTCTGATCGAGGCAGTGATCTTCGTGCCGGAAAGCGCCGCCATTGCCTCTCTTGTGGCGCTGATCGCGGCCCTTTCCGCGACAGGCGGGGTCGCCATCGAACGCTGGCTGTTCTTTGCCGAGGCACGCCACGTGGTGACCCTGTATTACGGGGCGGACCGGGCATGACACGCCCGGCCCTCCCCCTTCCGGCCTGCGCCCTTCCGGAAGGCGGCCCGTGGCCATCGTGATCCTTGGCGCCACCGGGGGGCTGGGGCGGGCGCTCTCGGAACGCCTGGCCCGCACAGGAAAACCCCTTGTGCTCGTCGCCCGCGACAGGGCCGCGCTGGAGGGGCTCGTTGCCCCATGGCGTGAACGGTTTCCCTCGGAGATCGTGACCATCGCCACCGAGAGCGCCACCGAAAGCGCCACCGGGAGCGCTGCCGGGAGCGCTCCCGATCACGCCGCTGAGACTGGTGGCGAGACTGGTGGCGAGACCGGCGTTCCGGGCACGGGTTGCGGGCCTCTGGACAGGATCATGGCCGCCACCCGGAGCCGGGGCGGGATCGAGGCCCTGCTGCTTCCCCTTGGCTACGCGGTGCGCGACGATCTCTCTACCTCCCAGGCGGAACAACGGCGGATCGTCGAAGGCAATTTTCTGGTGGTGGTGGAAGCCGTCACCCGGCTCTGGCCGATGCTTCAGGAGACGGGCGGCGTTGTCGTCGGCTTCGGTTCGATCACCGGCATTCGCGGGCGCGGGCGCAATATCGTCTATGGCGCCGTCAAGCGGGCGCTGCGCAACTACTTCGAGAGCCTGCGCCTTGCCGGAGATCGCTGCGGCGTGAGGGTGCAGTTCTGGACCGTGGGCTTTCTCGCAACCGACGCCATGGCGGCAAAGGCGACGCCGCTTCCCAAGGCCGACCCTGCGCGTTTTGCGGATCGTGTCGTCGCCGGGCTTGATGGCGGCTCGCGCCATCGCGTCTTCCCCGTCTGGTGGCGGCCGATCGCGCTGATCCTGGCGCTTGCCCCCTGGTGGCTTTATGCGCGGCTGTTCGCGGGCCCTGCAAACAGCCGCGACTAGGCTTCCCGCTTTCCCGGGAACAGATCGGCCAGCGCCTCCGGCTCTGCCGGACAAAGGCCCCGATCGGTGATGAACGCCGTCACCAGCCGCGCCGGGGTGATGTCGAATCCGGGATTCGCCGCGCCGCTTCCTTCCGGTGCAAGCCGCACCCTGAGGGAGCGGCCATCCTCGCCAAGGCCATGGATATGTGTGACCTCCTCGCCATCGCGTTCCTCGATGGGAATGGCGCGGCCCGAAGCCACGGACGGATCGAAGCTGGGGCCGGGAAGGGCGACATAGAACGGCACATGGTTGTCCCTTGCCGCCAGGGCCTTCAGATAGGTGCCGATCTTGTTGCAGACATCCCCGTTGGCGGCCACCCGGTCGGTGCCGGTGATGCACAGATCGACCTGCCCTGTCTGCATCAGGTGGCCGCCGGCATTGTCGACGATCACGCTGTGCGGAACCCCGTGGGCCGAAAGCTCCCATGCGGTCAGCGAGGCACCCTGGTTGCGCGGACGGGTTTCATCGACCCAGACATGGAGATCGATTCCCTGATCATGAGCCTTGTAGATGGGGGCAAGGGCCGTTCCCCAGTCGACCGTGGCGATCCAGCCGGCATTGCAATGGGTGAGAATGTTGAGCCTTTGCCCGGGCCGCGCCCTTGCGGCTTCGGCCATCACCGCAAGCCCGTGATCGCCGATGGCCGCGCAAAGCCGAACATCCTCCTCGGCGATGGAGGCGGCCTCGGCAAAGGCGGCCTCTGTGCGCAACGATGGCGCCATGGGGGCGAGCACCCCTCGCACGCGCGCCAGCGCCCAGGCCAGATTGACAGCCGTGGGCCGGGTGGCCTGAAGGCTGCGGCAGGCCTGTTCAAGGGCCTGATCGGAAGGATCCTCCGCCATGGCCAGCGCCACCCCATAGGCCGCCGTGACCCCGATCAGCGGGGCGCCGCGCACCTTCATCAGACGAATGGCCTCGGCCGCATCCGCGAGGCTGGCGAGAACCTCCGTCCGGAAGTGGTGGGGCAGCACCGTCTGATCGATGATCGTGACCGCGCCCGAGGACGCAT
>JBJHAU010000213.1:0-3940 GCA_050480665.1 Alphaproteobacteria bacterium
GCAGATGAGAGGCTGATGAGGCAGACACTTCCCTGAGTCTTTGAGAAGATCAAGGCCGGCAACCCGAAGCCCCGGAGGCAGCGGATTCAAGGCCGGCCTTGATCGTTCCGGGCCGGACCGCGATTCCCGATCGCAGTCCGGACAGGGCTTATTCGGCGATCTGAAGATACATCGTCGAGCTCAGACGCACGTGATCGTATTCGTTCTCGCCGAACTGGCCGCTGCGCTCCCTGTCGAAGCTGTGCGCCTTGACCAGCCAGGTGCCGGGCTCGTTGAAGGTCAGCCGGATCAGGCCGCTGGCATCGGCTTCCAGGTTCTGCCAGGTCAGGCTCGGCCCCGTCGCATCGACGAGCTGATGGGCCACGGCACCGCCGCGATAATCGACCCTGAAGGTCAGGCTGTCGCCCACCCGGCGCGGCAGCGGATCGTCGCTCACAAATTCGGCGGGAAGGAAGGTTCTCTCGATCCGGGCGCGGGGCGCATTGCCAACCACCAGAGGCGCCTTCGTTCCATAGAACCGAAGCCGCATCCCTTCCGGCGGATTGCGGCGTGTCCTGTCTTCCACGCCGCGGGTCTTGGAATGGATGATCCAGTAGGTTCCCTCAGCGGGAGGCGTGAAACGCGCGACATAGAAGTTCTCGTTGTTCAGTCGGAAATCGAGCGGATACACCACGCCATCGGGGCCGAGAGCCACAAGCTCCCCTTCGCCCACACCCTTGAAGAAGGCGCTGTTGGTGTCGACCTGATCCGGGAAATGTCCCCAGGCAAACCGGATCTCGGTCGGCTGGCCGACCGTGCCGGTCTGGTCAAGATAGAGCTTCGCTTCATGGGCAAGGGCGCCGGAGCCGGCACCGCCCAGGAAAAGACCGGTCGCAAGAACCGTCGAGAAGGCCAGGGCAAAAGCCCGAACAGGGCGCGGAAGAAATCGTTTCATGTCTCGTTCCTCATGTTTCGCGTGACGATGCGGAAAGGCACCCGGCGGGGCCGGCATCCCGCCGGGTCGGGCCGGAGCGGGCAGGAGGAGCATCCCCATGCCTGCGCCCGGCCAGCGCCAGGGGCCGTTCCCGCCGGAACCCAGACCCGAATTCCGACGCGACCATGCGACCCCATGGCGATGCGCCGGGTATCTGTAGGGCATCCTGTTGTATGAGTAAATAAAAATTATTCATACAATTATGGGGCGCATCTATCCCCCTCCCCCATGTGTATCAAGGGGCGTAGGCTTCCCCTGATGCGTATGGAGCGCGAAGGGGCGGGTGTCATGGCAACGGAAACCACAACAAAATTCTTTAGTGCTTTAAGTTTCGCTATCGCCAGCTTTGCTGGCGCGGGGGCGGCGAAGGGCACATGGTTTGTGTGGCCGTTATTGTTGATCGGCGTTCCATCTTTGGTATACGCATTGGTGCTTGGGGCCCCGAGCGCTTACCAGTGGTGTGCAGCGAAGCTAGGCCATGCGGATGCAGGCAAGACCCGTCAGACCGCCAAAGCCCTGTTCCAGGCGGCAGATAAAAAGTGGGATTTCAACGCGAACAACGGCGAGCCGTATAAAGCCTTTGTTGAGGCGTTCCGCCAGGCGGCGCACGAGGGGCGGTTTGCGGTTTGGGGTCGACGTGATGACGACACGGCGGCGGCAAGCCCCCTGCTCGTGGAGATACCCAAGGAAGAATGGCCCGACATGCAGCTTCGTTTTGGGTTTCTGGCGGAGGATATCAACGATGTTTTCACCGTCGGTGGCAATCCGCTCTCAAAGATCTACGACGACCTGCATGTGGAAACCAAACAGGCCAAAGGCTGGCTTGATGAGTTCACGAGGGCTCGAAATCGCAAGCGATAGGCGTTTGACCTCAGATCCATGTGCGTCTGAGGGCGCGATCCTCATGCCGCCCGGCGCCATCGCGCAGGGCCGCCGGAACGAGGGCGCGGGAAGCCCCGGCCCATGCCCCGGCTTTCGGAAGTCCTGCCCCGGGGATTGAGGTGAAGTGATTCAGCTGTATTTGAAGCGTTCGGCCACGATCCGGTCGGGCGCAACCCCGAGGGCAAGAAGCGTCTTCTCCACGCTGTCGATCATGGCGGGAGGGCCGCAGACGAAGAACAGGGCTTCGGGATCGACGGCCCCGATCAGGGGGGAAATCGTCGCGCGATCCAGCTCGCCCTTGGGACCGGCCCAGCCTTCCGGGGGTTCGGAAAGCACCAGATGCAGCGACAGATGCCCTTCCGCCCGCCAGGCATCCAGCGCCCCGGCGCAAAGAATCTGGCTTTCCACCCGGTTGCCGTAGATCAGGGTTACCGGCTTCGGCCAGCCCCGATGCGCCATCTGGCGCAGCATGCCGGCAAAGGGGGCAAAGCCGACGCCGCCTGCGATCATCACATAGCGGCTGGCGGCGCGCCCTTCCAAGGTGAAGGTGCCGTGCGGGCCATCGAGATAGGTGACTGTCCCTTCCGGGATCTGCCCGATCCGGTTCGTGAAATCGCCGCTTTCCTTGATCAGGAAGGAAAGCCGGGGCCGATCCTCGGGCGGCGAGGCGATCGAGAAGGGATGCTCGGTCAGACTGAACGGGGAATGGCCGAAATTGACCCAGGCGAACTGTCCGGCATCGAAGGCCGGGGCCTGTCCGTTTTCCGGCTCGATCACCACTTCCCACATCCTGTCGGCAAGCTTCCGGTTGCGCACCACGCGATAGGGGTGGCGGCTTTGAAGCCACGGCTTCACGACATAGACATGAACAAGAGAGCCGATGGCAACGGCCGTCAGCAGCAGCCAGAAGCCCCCCAGCAGGACATCGCCGCTGTAGCGGCCGACCGCAAGGGTGTGGTGCGCCCCGAAACCGGCAATCAGCGCCGAACCCAGACCGTGGCTGGCCCGCCAGAGTTCGTAGGAAATCGGCAGGCGGTCGCGGAATCCTGCCATCACCACCAGAAGGATCAGAAGCCACCAGGCGACAACCCCGGTGAACAGCCGTTCGGAGGTGAACATGCGGTTGAGCATCATCAGCGCATCGCCGGGATGCGGCAGGAGCGCCGGAACCACGTAAAGAACCGGATGGGCAAGGATCGCCAGCAGGATCAGCCATCCCGCGATCTGATGAAACCGCATCAGCCGGTCGATCCCCACCTGTCCCGAAAGCCGGTTGAAGCGCCCGGAGAACAGGAACTGGACCAGAAGCACGGCAAAACCGACCAGCGCGATCATGGATCCCGCCTCGCGCCAGAAACCGCGCAAGGGAAGCCCCTGCACGGCTGTCAGAACAAGCGGCATCAGGGCGAGGGCAAGATACAGGGCGACCAGCAGGGGCAGGGACAGGCCCGCGACGGGGCGTTTGCCGGGATGGGGGATCCGGGAATCGTCGGCCATGTCCTCACCGCATCGTTGATCCGTCACATCATCGCAAACCATGAACAGGACCAGGACCAAGGCCATGACTCAGGTCATGACTCAGGCCATGACCAGGACCCGGACCAGCCATCCGAGCTGCCATCCCGGCTCCGTTCGTGCCGCTGCCCCGCCACTCTAGCCCCTGGCCCGGAACCGGAACAACCCCTGCCGGGCCCTGATCCGCACCGCGCGGGTTCCGATCAGCCAAAGACCGCACAAGACCGGGCGAGACCGCGCGTGCCGCACGGAGTGTCACAGGATCCCGTGACATCCATCGGAACGCCCGGATGGCGAGACACCGACAAGACATTGGCAAGCCAGAGTGGAAGCCTCCGCCATGAAGCAGGCGCTCGCGCCTGCTCAATCCCGTGGATCGGCATCGGGAGCGATGCTACAAACCGCCGATGACACCAGACCTTGTCCTGAACCTTGTCCTTGCCTTGGCCCTTCTCGCCGCGCTGGCGGCCCTGGCCTATGCCGTGGCGTGGGGGCTCAGGGAACGGCGGCGGCGCAAGGGGCGGCCGCTGTTCGATCGCTCGCCGGTGCGCGAGGTCGCCCCGTCCGAGA
>JBJHAU010000214.1:0-3936 GCA_050480665.1 Alphaproteobacteria bacterium
GCTCAAACCGGACCCGCCACCATGCGGCGAAGGCCTCGGGATCGAGCCCGGGCACGGCGCGCGGCGTTGGCGGGGCGATCAGGATCACCTCCGCCGAAAGGGGACCCTGCAAACCGAACCCCGCCCCTTCGGGCGGCGATCCATCCCCCCCGGCGGCAGGCTCCGGTTCGGGCCGAGGCTCCGGCTCCGCCCGTGACAGCGCCAGAAGCGTCGTGACCGGCCAGAGCGCCCACCCGGCGGAAGATTCCTCCTTCACGGGCGCAACCTCATGCCAGGCACTGGCGGCATCCGGACGGCCGCCCAGCAACAGGGCGGAAACCGCATCGGCAGCGAACCAGCCGAGATCGGCAGCGGGCTGAACGGTTTCGATCAACGGAGCGAACAGGCGCAGAGCCTGAATCCGGCGCACCCCGCCATCCTCGAACAGGGCCACGGGCTGGCGAACGGCCCGATCCTCTTCCGCCTGCTCCCGTGCTGTCTGATCCTGTGCCGTCTGATCCTGTGCCGTCTGATCCTGTGCCGTCTGATCCGGCATCTCTGCCGTTTCCCCTTGCAAGGCCAGGGCCATCAGCTCGGCCCGGGCCGCGGCAACCTCTTCCTGCCGGGCCGCCTGGAACAGCAGGGCCATGCGACGGGGATAAGGAAGCGTCTCGGCCAGCCGCAGAGCCTGACGGATTTCCTCTGCCTCGAACGGCACGGCGGCGAGAATGCGAACCAACGCTTCGGTGCTCAGGGCCGAAGCCGCATGGGCTTGCAAGGCGGCATCAAGCCGGGTTTCCAGCGCGGCGTTGGGACTGCGGGCCACCACCCGGTGAAGGACGGGCCCGGGAAGGTCGCTGGAAACCGCTTCGTCGAGCGGCGGAAGGGGAACCCGCGCCGCGCGCATCATCGCCAGGGTCAGCGGATCGAGACGCAGCACATCGGGCAGGGCCGCATCCTCATGGCCGGTCAACCGGCGCAGCAGGGCGGAAAAGGTCGCTTCCTCCAGCCCCTGCTCGCGCATGAGATCGGCACCAAGCAGGGCCGCCGCATCCTGCCCCTCCAGCACCTGACAGAAGATCAGCGCCCGTCGCCATCCGGGATCGGCCGCCAGGGCCGGAGAGTTCCGGGTCAGGGCACAGGCTTCGGCATGATCGTGATCGAGCAGGGCAAGATTCCGGCGCCATGCCTCGAGTTCCGGATCCTCCAGCCGCTGGGGCACGAGGGCGAGCAGGGCCCGCGCTTCCTCGATCGCGCCGATCGCCACCAGCCGGTCGACCCTTGCCGCCAGAAACCCGAGAGAGGGCTCGGGCTCCGGGGCGAATCCCGCCGCGTCCGGAGGAAAGGCCGCCGACAGCAGAAGCCGACGCATCAGCACATGGAGGGTCGGACTGGTTACCGTCTCCGGCAGATGAGGCAGCAGGCGAAGGGCCGCCGGCATGCCGACGCCATCCCACCCCCTGAGACCGATCCCCCCCTGATGCGACTCGAGAAGGCCGACCGAACCCGGATCCGGGGCCTGAAGGCGGCCGACCATGATTCCTTCCGTCAGAACCTGCGAATCCGCTCCCGGATCGGCCGCCGAAGGCGGGCTCGGGAAAGGCGGGCTCGGAAAAGGACTCTCCGGCCGGGATTCGTCGGGGGCGGGCCGGGTCAGTGCCGGGGTGTCGGGCGTTTCCAGCCTCGGGATCAGGGGACGCGGCGGCGCCAGGGGGCGGGGCGCCTCTTCCACGACGGGCTGGCGCGGGGCCGGGCCGGGGCTCTGGGCGGAAGCGGAGGAGACAAGCAGGGCGGCGAGCACCGCTGCCGGAACCATGAGAGCGGAAACAGGGCGCCAGAAGGCGTCAGGCCTCCGGAAGCATGGGCCTTGTCGGGAGCTGTCGGGAGCGAAGGTCACGCGGGCGTCAGGGGAAGAAACGCTCATTCGGCAGAACCCTTTCGACCGGCTCGGAAGGCGGGGGCATGTCCCAGCTGGCAAGAAAGACGGCACCGCCGACCAGGATCACGGCGATCAGGGCGAAAAGGATCTTGGTCAGGGCGCTCATGACGCTACCGGGTCGGTGACGGGGCTGGACGGGAGACAGGACATCGCCCCGATCCACGGGCTGCAGGACTGTAACCAGGACTGTGACGACGGCTTTGCTCGGGCTCACGCCCGGGTTTACACTCGCCATCGAGTATGGCTATTTTGCGGCAGGGTAACGGGTCTGGCCATGTCATGCAACCGGTGAAGCGGCCCGAAGATCCCTGTTCAGGAAACGACCCCGCATCATGGAGAGCCCGACAGATTCCCCCTCGCCACCGGCCGCCTCCGGGCTGGACCGCCCGGTTGTTCTTGTCGGGCTGATGGGGGCCGGGAAAACCAGCATCGGGCGTCTTCTGGCTGAGCGCCTCGACCTCGATTTTGTCGATGCCGATGCCGAAATCGAGGCGGCGGCAGGCTGCACCATCGCAGAGATCTTCGCCCGCCACGGCGAGGCCGAGTTCCGCGCCGGGGAACGGCGGGTGATCCGCCGCCTTCTGGAAGGCCCGCCGAGGGTGATCGCCACCGGCGGCGGCGCCTTCATGGATCGCGAAACCCGCGCCTGCGTTCGGGCCCGGGGGCATTCGATCTGGCTGAAGGCCGAACTTGACGTTCTGGTGCGACGAGTGGGAAAGCGGAAGGGACGGCCGTTGCTGGAAGGCCGATCCCCCCGCACGGTTCTCGCGGAACTGATGGCCGAACGCGATCCCGCCTATGCCACCGCCGACATCACCGTGGAAACCGGCGACGAGCCGATCGATCGGGTTGTCGACCGTGTTCTTGCCGCCCTGGAAGACCGGGTTGGCATCCCGCTCTGCCGATCCTTGGCAAAAGCCGGCACCGGAAACCGGGCCAGAACCGGGGCCCGAACCCGAAACGGCAACCGGAACGGGCCAGGCCACAAGCCCCGCCGCGCCCCTTCGCGCGCCACCCCCGCTCCCCGAAGGGCCCCTGGAAAGGCTTCATCATGACCGTGTCCGAACCCGATCCCACCATCATCGATGTCGGCCTGGGCGAACGCTCCTACGAGATACGGATCGGGCCGGGCCTGATCGACGAGGCAGGCCACCATCTGGCCCCGCTCCTTCACGGCCGCGGATCCAGGGTTGTGGTGGTCACCGACCGCCATGTCGCCGGGCACGGGCATCTTGCCCGTCTGGAGGCTGCGCTCGATTCTGCCGGAATTCCTCACCATGCGACGGTTCTGCCGGCAGGCGAAGGCACCAAGTCGTTCCGATCGCTGGAATCGCTTCTCGAAACCCTGCTGGAGGGCGGAATCGATCGTCGCAGCTGCCTCGTCGCCCTGGGCGGGGGGGTGATCGGCGACCTGACCGGCTTTGCCGCCGCCATCGCCCTGCGCGGGATCGATTTCATCCAGATTCCCACCACCCTGCTCGCCATGGTGGACAGTTCGGTCGGGGGAAAGACCGGAATCAACACCCGCTTCGGAAAAAATCTGGTGGGCGCCTTCCATCAGCCGCGCATGGTGCTGGCCGATATTGCCCTTCTCGACACACTGCCGCGAAGGGAACGGCTGGCCGGTTATGCGGAAATCGTGAAATACGGGGTGATCGGCGATGCCGGTTTCTTCGGCTGGCTGGAAACCCACGGCCCGGCGCTGCTGGATGGCGACCGCAACGCCGCCATCGAGGCCGTGGCCCAGAGCTGCATGGCGAAGGCGCGAATCGTGGCCTCCGATGAACGGGAAACGGGCGAACGCGCCCTTCTGAACATGGGCCATACCTTCGGCCATGCGCTCGAAGCGGAAACCGGGTTTGGCGACAGCCTGCTTCATGGCGAGGCCGTGGCCATCGGCATGGTGCTGGCCCTGCGGTTTTCGGAACGGCTCGGCCACGCCCGCTCAGGCCTGGCCGATCGCCTGGCCGCGCATTTCCACGCCGTCGGCCTGCCCCACGATGCCCGCCCCCTCGGCC
>JBJHAU010000215.1:0-3909 GCA_050480665.1 Alphaproteobacteria bacterium
TTTGCCTGAAGGGCCCGTCGCCGGCCTCCTCGACCGTGACCGGGTAGCCTTCCGGGATGAGCGTCGCCGGGGTGCCCGCCTCCCCGCCCGTGTGTCGGGGAACGTCGTTCCCGTTCAGGTAACGGCCGGCCCATGCCGCGACGAGTTCAGCCACATAGCGCGAATCCTCGGATCGTGTCAGAAGATGGTCGGCCCCATCGAGGGCAACGAAACTCTTCGGATGGCGGGCGGCCTGGAACAGCAGGGCGGCATTGTCGAGACTGACAATGGAATCAAGGGGGGCGTGAAGAATCAGGAGAGCCTTGCCGAGGGAGCCAAGACGATCCCGAACCCGGCTTTCGGCAATATCTTCGAGAAACTGCCGCTGAATGGTGAACCGGCGCCCTGCGATCCGGACTTCGGCCTTGCCCTCGCGAAGGATCTTTCCCTCATGTTCGCTGAACAGATGAGAAACATGGGCAGGGTCGGCCGGGGCCCCGATCGTCGCGACAGCCTTGACAGACGGCAGTTCCGGGGCTGCGGCAAGCACGGCAGCACCGCCCAGGGAATGGCCGATCAGAATGTCTGGCCCCTGCCCGGAAATGGCCTTCATGCCCTTCGCTGCGGCAAGGATATCGCCCACATTCGAGGAAAAATTCGTGTTTGCAAAATCGCCTTCCGAGGCGCCAAGGCCGGTGAAATCGAATCGCACCACCGAGAAGCCCTTGTCCACGAGGGCCAAAGCGATGCGTGAGGCGGCAAGGCTGTCTTTCGAGCAGGTGAAGCAGTGGGCAAAGAGAACGGAAGCCCTGGCAGAACCGCGAGGGCCATGCAGCCTGGCGGCAAGACGCGAGCGCCCGTCGTGACCACGAAATTCGAACGTCTCGCCCGTGGAGCCCATGGCTGTGCTTTCCCGGCTTTTCAGCGCCTGGACGACGCCGGATGGAAGGCCTGCCGAAGGAAAGTCTTTTCCCCTCCGGCCATGCGGATTTATAACCTCATGGGAGTGGACATGCGAGCCCTGTCCCCTGCCTGCGTGCCCTGTCTGGCCTTGTCTTAACTCTTGTCAGCCCTGTCCCACCTTGCCACCAGCACCCGTTTTCTTCCCGCGTATCTTTCGGGCGCTCGACGGCAATGGAAGCGTGCAGGGGTGCCCGGGCCAGTTTCAACCCCTACCCTGCCATCATCCTTCCCGGATCGAGGACTAATCCCGGCATGGCCAAACTGCTTTCCTTGTCAGAAGTCGGGGCTGTTCTGTCGCAGCGTCAGTACAGCCGGTTCCTGCTCGGGAACTTCCTCTCCCAAAGCGGTGAATGGGCCCAACGACTGGCCGTGGGATGGCTTGCCTGGGAATTCACCGGTTCGCCACTCTGGCTCGGGATCATCCTGTTCGCCGATCAGGCCCCGGCCATCCTGATCAGCCCGATCGGCGGCGCCGTCGTGGATCGTGTCGAAAGGCTTCGCCTTGTTCGCCTGACCCTGATACTGGCGATGCTTCAACCCATCGTGATCGCCGTGCTGTTCTTCACCGGCTATCTCAACATCTGGATTCTTCTGGCGTCCGCCCTCTATCTCGGCAGCATCAACGCCTTCAACCAGACCGCCAGAATGGCGATGGCGCCCCTGCTCGTTCCGGCCCGGGATATCGCGAGGGCGATGCCCATCAATTCCATCAGCTTCAATCTTGCCCGTTTCGCCGGCCCTGCGATGTTCGGCCTCATTACCCTGGTGGCTTCTGTTGGCTGGGCGATCGTCCTCAATGCGATTTCCTACCTGCTGTTCCTTTACCTGCTTCGAAAGACGCAACTTCGCGAGGAAAACAAGGATGGCGAGCATCGGTCGGGGCACATCCTTCAGGAAACCTTCGACGGTCTTCGCTACGCCCTGACCTTTCCGGCGATCGGCCCGCTTCTCATCGTTCTGCTTGTCAGTTCGCTCGGCACGCGCGGGTTCATGGATCTTCTTCCCGGTTTCGTTGATACCGTCTTCGGACGCGGGCCCGAATTCCTTGCCTTCATCACCTCTACCCTTTCGCTTGGAGCCTTGCTCGGGGCGATCTATCTGATGCTTCGGCGCTCCATTATCGGGCTGAGCTGGATCTCCATGACGTGGTCGATGGTGATCGGCCTGGCCCTGGCGCTGTTTGCCTTCTCCACTCATGCCGTTCTGGCCACGGCACTGCTGTTCGTCATCGGCATCGGTTTCTCGGTTTCCGCCATCGGCGTGATGACCATCATCCAGGCAACCGTGAGCGGCGCCATGCGCGGAAGGGTTCTTGCCACCTATGGAATCATCTTCCGTGGCGGTCCTGCGGTGGGCGGTCTGCTGATGGGCTGGGTCGCCGAAACCACGGGGCTTTCCTGGCCGGTGGCAGCTGGGGGGCTTACCTGTGTCCTCGCATGGTTCTGGGTCTTGAAGCGGATGGAGGGCGTCAACCGCGAGATCGAACGAGTCGTCCTCCGCGAGGAGAATCCGGCATGACGCGCAAGTCCATCGATATTTTGCACCGGGAAACCGTCTTTCAAGGCTATTTCCGCGTTGATCGCTATCGCCTGCGCCATGGCCTGCACAAGGGCGGCATGGGAGCGCCGATCCTTCGCGAGGTCTTCGAACGGGGCCATGCTGCCGCTGTGCTGCTTCTCGATCCCCTGCGCTGGGAAGTGGTTCTGCTCGAACAGTTCCGGATCGGTGCCCATGCCGCGGGCCTCGACGATGCATGGCTGACCGAGATCGTCGCCGGGATCATCCACGATGGAGAAAGCGCGGAAGAGGTTGCAAGACGGGAAGCCCGTGAGGAAACGGGGCTCGATGTCGAGGCGCTCTGGCCGATCGCCGAATACATCGTGAGCCCCGGCGGCGCCAGCGAGACCGTCTCCCTGTTTCTCGGCCGTGTCGATGCCAGGGATTGCGAAGGCATTCATGGTCTTGATGAGGAGCATGAGGATATCCGCGTCTTTGCCATGCCGGTGGATGAGGCCCTCGGTCTTCTCGATTCCGGCAAGGCCAACAACGCCCTCATGCTGATCGCCCTTCAGTGGCTGGCCTTGAACAAGGAAGAGGTTCGAAGGCGCTGGACCGGGCAGGACTGAGGCACGGGCTTCGCGAAAGGGCCGGATCATGCTAGCGTCGCCGGTCGCAAAACCCAGAGTGAGGAGCGTGAGCAGACATGGATATCCGCGACGGATTCATCGGCACCATAGGACGAACCCCGCTGATTCGCCTGAAGGCGGCGTCGGAAGCCACCGGCTGCACGATCCTTGGCAAGGCCGAATTCCTCAATCCGGGCGGGTCGGTCAAGGACAGGGCGGCGCTGTTCATCATTCTCGATGCCGAACGCCGCGGGGTGCTGAAACCGGGTGGAACCATTGTCGAGGGAACCGCCGGCAATACCGGGATCGGCCTTGCCCTTGTCGCCAATGCCCGCGGCTATCGCACGGTGATCGTTATCGCCGAAACCCAGAGCGAGGAAAAGAAGGCCATGCTTCGGCTTTGCGGGGCCGAACTTGTCCAGGTTCCGGCGGTGCCCTATTCCAATCCCGACAACTATGTGCGGGTTTCCGAGCGCCTGGCCCGCGAGATGAATGAAAAGGCCCCCGGCAGTGCGGTCTGGGCCAACCAGTTCGACAACCTTGCCAACCGTCAGGCGCATATCGAGACCACCGGTCCGGAAATCTGGGATCAGACCGATGGAACCGTGGACGGGTTCACCTGCGCGATCGGGACCGGCGGAACGCTTGCCGGCGTGGCCATGGCCCTGAAGGACAGGAATCCCTCGATCCGCATTGCCGCCTCCGATCCCGGTGGCGCGGCCATGTATGAATGGATCAAGACCGGAACCCTGAAGGCCGAAGGCAATTCCATCACCGAAGGCATTGGCCAGGGACGGGTGACGGCCAATGTGGAGGGGGCGCCGATCGACGATGCCTATCG